>NZ_JAVAXX010000140.1:0-16380 GCF_042709275.1 Bacillus sp. LR_5
GCATTTTATTAACAAGCTGAATGTAAAAGGCTTGTTCTCAAAACCGCGCATGCTCATTTGCTGCCCGACGAATATTACATCCGTTGAGCAAAAAGCAATCAAAGAAGCCGCAGAAAAAAGCGGCGGTAAACATGTGTACCTTGAAGAAGAACCTAAAGTTGCCGCTATCGGCGCGGGTATGGAAATATTCCAGCCAAGCGGTAACATGGTTGTAGACATCGGAGGCGGGACGACGGATATCGCGGTTATCTCAATGGGCGATATTGTCACCTCCTCTTCTATTAAAATGGCTGGGGACAAGTTTGACATGGAAATCTTAAATTACATCAAACGCGAGTACAAGCTGCTGATCGGCGAACGTACTGCGGAAGATATTAAGATTAAAGTCGCAACAGTTTTCCCAGACGCACGTCAAGAGGAAATTTCCATTCGCGGACGGGACATGGTTTCCGGTCTTCCTAGAACAATTACAGTAAACAGCAAAGAAGTAGAAGAAGCCCTTCGCGAATCTGTAGCTGTTATTGTGCAGGCGGCGAAACAAGTGCTTGAAAGAACACCGCCTGAGCTTTCTGCTGATATCATTGACCGCGGCGTTATCATTACCGGCGGCGGAGCGCTCTTAAATGGCCTCGACCAGCTGCTTGCTGAAGAGCTGAAGGTTCCGGTGCTTGTTGCTGAAAATCCAATGGATTGTGTAGCAGTCGGCACAGGTGTCATGCTTGATAATATGGACAAGCTTCCTAAACGCAAACTAAGCTGATCACTTAAACCTCATTCTGAAAAAGAATGGGGTTTTTTTATGAAAACTCTTCACGAATTGATGAGAAATGCCGATAATAGGGTAAAATACTGAATTCTATTATAGAACGAATGTTCCTATATGACAACTGGAAAAAATGCCATTTTAGAGGTGGGAAACTTGTTAAAAGGATTATATACAGCAACATCCGCAATGATTGCCCAGCAGCGAAGAACGGAAATGCTTTCAAATAATATTGCAAATGCAAATACATCCGGATATAAAGCTGATCAAGGCTCTATGCGCGCGTTCCCTGAGATGCTGCTCAGCAGAATAGAATCAAAATCTCCGGCCGGAACATCAAGGACGGAAATCGGTTCCGTGAATACCGGTGTGTATATGCAGGAGCTTAAGCCCCTTTTCACACAGGGGAGCTTGAAGTCCACAGATCAGCCTACAGACATCACATTGGTCGAAAATCAAGTTCCGGTTAATACGGAAACCAATGAAAACGCGGCTCTTTTTTACCCGGTTCAGACAGCGGACGGAATCCGTTATTCAAAAAGCAGCACTTTTTCACTAAATGAGAATAATCAGCTGACGATCAACGGGCGTCCTATTTTATCGACGGATAGCCAGCCGATTACTGTTGATAATGAGAACTTCACTGTGTCTGAAAACGGTACTGTGACAACGAACGGACGGACAGCTGGCCAGATTGATGTCAGAATGGCGGAGGATGTCCGCAATCTGAAAAGGGACGGAAATGATCTGTACAGCACGGCAGACGGCAATGATCTGCCAAGCGCAGCCGGCAATAACCAGGTATCCTATTCATTAAAACAAGGCGTCTCGGAGCTTTCAAACGTGGATGTGACAAGTGCTTATACAGAAATGACTGAAGCGTACAGATCGTTTGAGGCCAATCAGAAGGTTATTCAGGCTTACGATAAAAGTATGGATAAAGCAGCCAATGAAATCGGAAAAATCTAAGATAACGGAAGAAAAAACGGGGGACATCAACTATGCTCAGGTCAATGCTAACGGCATCAACAACCTTAAACCAGCTGCAGCAGCAGATTGACACAATCAGCAGCAACCTTTCAAACAGCAACACAACCGGCTATAAGGCAAAAGATACGAATTTTTCTGAGCTAGTCAGACAGCAATTCGATCAGGTTGATGAAAAAAATGAGGAAGTGGCAAAAGCCCGAAAAACGCCGCCCGGCTTGCGCCTTGGCGTCGGAGCGATGATGAATTCACGCCTTGTATCTGATCAAGGAAGCATTCAGAAGACGGATCGCGATCTGGATATCGCGTTTACGTCTCCATACCAATATCTTCAGGTTAACGTGAATGGAAACCGCCAGTACACGAGGGACGGAGCGCTGTATGTAACGCCTTCAGCTGCAAATGCCAACCAGCTTCAGCTCGTTACTGGAAATGGGAATCCGGTGCTTGATGAAAACGGCAATACAGTGAACATCGACAGCTCAATGAAGAATATCACCATCAATAAAAACGGCACGTTAACCGCATCTGACGGAAACGCGGTCCAGCGGTTTAATCTCGGAGTTGTCCAAGTGAATAACCCTCAAGAGCTGAAATCGGAAGAAAATAACCTGTTCTCTATTGATAATGCGGCAGCTTTTGAAGAGCTGAATGGCGCTAATAGACAAAACATCGGCATAGAGCAGGGCTCGCTTGAGATGTCCAATGTCGATATTTCAGAACAAATGACAGATTTGATCACGTCCCAGCGTTCATATCAGCTGAACAGCAGAACGATTACAATGGGAGATCAAATGCTCGGTATAATCAATTCAGTCAGATAATAAGAAATGGGCGTTTTCAATCAGCCGCGCAGGATAAAAAAAGCGGCTTTTTCGAAATCGTCCTTTTTTTTGTAGTATTCCGTGATATCTTCTAAAAGCACCTCTAAATCCACCCACGCTTCAATTTTTTCTAATTCAAGCACATATTCGAGCAGCTGATCATAGGGGTCTTCAACTGATGTGTAGAGCGCTTCGAGCGTTTTTAATTTTAGATAAATGGTTTGAATGTCTACCTTTTCAGATAATTCTTTCCCTTTTTGCAGGACGGCTTTCGCTTCTGTGACCTTTCCTGTTTTAAAAAGCGCTCTGACAGATTCGTACACACAGTGCAGATACGAGACGGGAGAATTCGTTTCAAATTCTTGATTCCTTAATACTTTTTTAAAGTAAAGAAGCGCTTCCTGGTCTTTTTTTTCGGTTGCTTTTAAAAAGCCAAGGTTATAATAAGCGTGGCAAAGCAGGTTTTCGTCATGTAATTGCTGGGTTTTCCTAATGATTTCTTTAAAAAGCTGTTCAGCTTTTTCATAGCGTTCTTGATCAATATAATTAACGGCGAGCAAAAGCTTGCAGGTGATCACCTTTTTTATATAGCCGAATTGGTGTAAATAGATGTGTAATGCTTTTTTGACGTATTGGATGGAAAGCGGCGGTGATTTCATCAAGTAATAGGCGCCAGCGGTTTGATAATATAAATCAGCGGCTTCAAACGTGTTTTGAATGGCGGCCAGGTACTGTTCAGCTTTTTTAAAATGATTCACTGCATGTTTCGGAGCTGTTTTTACCATTTCATATAATCCTGAGAAAAAATACAGATAATATTTCAATTCATCATCCATTTTGTCTTCCAGGCCGTATAGATCATCGAATAATGAATCAAGTCCGTTCTGGTTTTCAAAAAGCAGCTGATGGCGGGCCTGAAACAATTGATAACGCATCCAAAGTTTTGAGTTCTTTTTGATCTTCGGAAGGTGCTGGTCGATTTTCTCTTTCAGTGTGCAAACGTGATTCATTTTGCGTTTGCTCATTGCGGAATACCACTCGTCTAACATGTTTTGCATCCTTTTTTCAATAAACTTCGAAATCATTTTCCTACCTCTTTGCTATTGGTAAAATCTATAATTATCATATCATAACTTTTGACGGCTCTCATTGACAGTTGGTTACATTTTAGCGCGGTTGAAAAAGAGATTAATTCATAATATACTTTTCAAATGTACAGATTGGATCTTTAATGATTGCTATACATACTAATGCAGATGAAGGAGATGTCAAGAGAATGCTTGATACTCAGCAAATTAAAGAAATTATTCCTCACCGTTATCCGTTTTTGCTTGTAGACCGGATTACGGAAGTTGAAGAGGGCAAACGGGCAAAAGGCTATAAAAATGTAACCGCAAATGAAGAGTTCTTTAACGGGCATTTTCCTCAGTATCCGGTAATGCCCGGCGTATTAATCGTAGAAGCGCTTGCTCAAGTCGGAGCCGTTGCGATGCTGATTAAAGAAGAAAATCGCGGCAGACTGGCGTTCTTTGCGGGTATTGATAATTGCCGGTTTAAAAAACAAGTCAAGCCTGGTGATCAGCTTCACCTTGAGGTTGAAATCATTCGTGCGCGCGGCACAATCGGACGCGGAAAAGGCGTTGCCACAGTTGATGGCGAAGTCGTTTGCGAAGTCGAACTGACTTTTGCCCTCGGAGAATAAATGAAAAAAGGCAGATGGGCAGCGGCACATTTGTCTTTTTTCTTTCAAAACATGAGAAAAGCAGGTGATTGTATGTGGAATGAATTTAAGGCTTTTGCCATGCGCGGGAACATCGTTGACCTCGCGATTGGTGTTGTAATAGGCGGCGCGTTCGGGAAGATCGTCACATCTCTAGTCAATGATATCATCATGCCTTTAGTCGGCTTGCTGCTAGGAGGGCTTGATTTTTCAGGTTTATCGTTTACGTTTGGCGATGCTGTGGTGAAGTACGGCAGCTTTATACAGACAATTGTGAACTTCTTAATCATATCGTTTTCCATATTTATTGTGATTCGGATTTTGAATGGGTTAAGGCGCAAAAAAGAAGCAGAAGAAGAGGCGGCGGAGGAAGCGCCGGATGCGCAAGAGGAGCTGCTGAAGGAAATCAGAGATCTGCTAAAGCAGCAAACAAAGTCGCCGGAATAAAAAGACTGCCGTTTTGAAACGGCAGTCTTTTTTTATTTTCAATTCCTTTCACTTAATGCCGCGGGGCTTTCTGTTGTTACAGCGAGATGAATGAGCATTGAAACAGAGGTGCCGGCATCCGGAGTGCTGCTAATCTTCAATTCACTTCCGCAAAAATGTTTCAGCCGCTGGTTGATATTTTTCAATCCGACGCTGCGATCGAAATCCGCAGATAAGAGATCTTCTCGTTTTTCCGGAGCTATGCCGGCACCGTTATCTTCTACTTTGATGTAATACTCATTCTCGCTTTGTTTTTTAGCTGTCAGCTTGACCCATCCTCCGCCTCTTTTCTTGCTGACGCCGTGAAGAACGGCATTTTCCACCAAGGGCTGAATCATTAAAGGAGGAAGGATAAAGTCAATGTCTTCTTCTATATCAAAAAGGATGTCCAGCCGATCGCCGAAGCGTGTCTTTTCTATGGAAAGATAGGAACTGATAATAGAAAGCTCATGTTTGAATGAACTGATGGCAGATGTATTTTGGAAATCAAAACTCATTCTTAAATAGTTGGTAAATTCCTCTGTTACCTCCCGCGCTTTTTCAATATCCAAATGGCTGAGAGAAATGATCGTGTTTAATACATTGTAAAGAAAATGAGGTTTGATTTGCGATTGGAGAAATGCCATTTCCATTCTTGTGGCTTGATTTGCTGTATGTTTCATCATAATCAGGTTTTTGATACGCGCCATAAATTCAGAGTAATGATAAGGTTTTTGCAAAATGTCATTCGCTCCGGCATGAAAAGCCTTGTATTTGTCATGGCCGATAATGGCTGCTGTAATGATCAGAACGGGGAGATCAACCAAGCTGAATCGTTCACGAATTTTCGTACAGACTTCAAAACCCGACATATCCGGCATCATCAAGTCCAAAATAACCAAATCAAGCTTCGTGCAAGAGATGACTTCTAATGCTTCCTTTCCGTTTTTTGCAGCAATTACATTGTAGGGTACACCTTCAAGCATATCGCTTAAAATTTTTAAACTGTCAAGGTTATCATCGACAATCAGAATGGTTGGAGCGTCAATTTTCTCAGAGTAATAAGGCGTGCTCAAAGAGATATCTGACATATTTATCTCGGATTGTAAATCAGAAAGACCCTTCTTTGTTTCAGGCACAGATTCATTTTGAGCAATTGGCAATGTGAAATGGAATACCGAACCTTTTCCCTCTTCCGATTCGACCCAAATGTCTCCGTTCTGGAGCTCAACCAGCTGTTTGACAATGCTTAGACCAAGACCGGCTCCGTCGTCTTTATTCGTTTCGGCTTGCTGAAAAGACTCAAAGATGGTTTGGCGATCGGTTTCTGAGATGCCGCTTCCGGTATCTGTTACTGTCACCTTGATCATGTTATCGTTCAGTTTTGAAGCAGAAAGTGTGATTCGGCCCTCCGCTGTATACTTGATTGCATTGTCTACTAGATTGGTTACAATTTGCCGAAAGCGGTTTTCATCTGCGAGTACCAAAGGAAGGCCGGGTGGAATATGGTTCATAATGTTCAAGTTTTTATGCCTGGACAAAAGATGATAAAAATTCATTTCCGAACTGATTAAAGTGTAAATATCAACAGGAACCGGGTGAATCTGAAGCATGCCTTGTTTTATTTTTTCTAAATCCAAGATGTCATTCACCAGATTGGACAGCCTGTAGCCCATGCGGATGACAAGCTGCATATTTTCTTTCTCTTCTTCTATCGTTCTTTTTCCTTTGCCGGCCAGCAGCGTCTGGCATATATTAATAATGCTGTTCAGCGGCGTTTTGAATTCATGCGATGTTTTGGCAATAAACTCATCCTTTAGCCGGTCGATTCTGAGCAATTTCCATGACAGCACTTCATTTTCGCGGAAAGCGCCGGCAAATTGCTGTGCCATCAAAAGAACGATCGCCAGCAAGGCGATAACTGTGGGCAATGAATAGATCGAATTAAAGGAAAAAGCTGTTTTTCCGCTGTAAGCGGAGATGGTCGTTAAAATGACAAAAGCACTCATTGATATAGAAGCGATTGTAAGATACAGGCTACCTTCCATTTTGCGGATCGCTGCAATCGTAAAAATATATGTAATATAAACCAGGGTCGAAACGGCTAGCACAGAATGTAATATGTATGAGGCATGGCCGATAAAACCCACGGTTAAAAAATCTGTGATCAAGACCAGCCCGGAAGAAACAGTGGCTATGAGAATAAAACGCTTTGAAACAATCTTCCGGTAAGCAAAATAGAGATAGAGAAAAACTGCAATGCTGACAAACACTGTAGAGATTGCCCTCATTGAATTTAGCAATGAAAATGAAATTGACGGATTGAGGAGAAATATAATCCGCTCTTTTCCGATCATCAGAATAATGAACGAAAACAGAAGACACATAACAGAAAAAAACAACAAATGTTTATCTTTTTTTCTTTGCAGGAAAAAGCCCAGAAAATACAATCCGGTAATGAAAAAAGCCGTAATCATGATTGAATCATTAAGAAAGGAAATTTTGTTCTCTCGCAATATGTTATCCTGCGTTCCAAAAGTAATCGGCTTTGCGATTCCCCAACCCGGCGTTTTTCCGAAGTTTGAAAATTGTACCACAAGTTCATTGTCACCCTTGTGAAGCGTAAAAAAGCTCGTATACGGTCTGTTTTGCGCTGTAAAATCAGGTTTATTTGAAGGGCTGCCGCTTTGTCCTATTAATTGGCCATTAAAATAGATGCGATTTGCACTGTAAATAAACGACGTGCTGATCCCGAAAACCTGATTGTCTTGCTTTGATCTGATCGTCAGCTTGTACGTTCCGTAATCTACGTTAATACCCTGCTTGGCCAGCTTCACATTACTGGGGACATCAACGAAGAGGGGATCTTTTCCTTTTGCTGAAGCGATCTCTTTTGGCGACAGCAGCTGATTGGGATATAATGTCCACTTTCCATTCAGCTGTACATTTCCATCCTTCTGAAAATCCCAGTTTTCCAAGTCCATGATCCCATGCTTTGCAGCAGGAAGTGTTGAACCAGAAAAATGGTCAATGGCTATAAAAGCCATAAAGAATGCAGCATAACCGAAAATAATCGAAGTGAAAATGAATTTTTCTTTCATATCAATGCTCCTTTATAATAGGATCTTTCTAAATTCCTATTTTTATAAATATTGTAAGTGCAAACTTTCAAAAACTATAGATAGAAAGAAAAAGAATCCAGATAAAGGGACAATTTGGCATGATATAATAGAAGTTATTTACTGTTATCTCGATTTTATTTATAGGGTGTGATGTTTTGTGAAAGCGTTAATTGTTGATGATGAGCACCTGGCATTGCTTCACTTTAAAAATATGCTTGAACGGACAAACGCATTTCAATCTATTATGGCGTATCAAGATCCGATTGAAGTTCTGGAGCACCCAGAGATTCCTGCTGTAGATGCAGTGTTTCTTGATATTGAAATGCCGGGGGTTAACGGTATTGAGCTTGCTGAAGCGATTCAATCGATGAATGAAAACATCCAAGTCGTTTTCATCACCGCCTATAATGAGTTCGCTATCAAAGCGTTTGAGCTGAATGCCATTGATTATTTGCTGAAGCCTGTAAATTACAAGCGGCTCGAGACAACTGTTGAACGAATTAGAACGAATAACATGCTCAGAGCATCTGCAGAAAATACCGAGGCGCATTTTTCTATCCAATGTTTTGGAAACCTGCAGTTTTATCAAACCTTAAAGGGTGTCAAAACAAATATTCCAGTCAAGTGGAGAACGTCGAAAGCACGCGAAATATACTCATTTTTACTTCATAACCTAGGCCGCGTGGTCAGTAAAGACATGTTAATCGATCTTTTTTGGCCTAATTACGATGTGTCAAAAGCAAGCACCCAGCTCTACTCAACCATTTATCAGATACGAAAATTACTCAGCCAGATCCCGTTCAGCCAAACAATCGAGAAGACCGATACAGGATATATTCTTCGGCTTTCAGGCGCAAAAATCGATGTTGCCGAATGGGAAAAGTCACTAAAAGAGGCTCCTCCGCTCAATACAGCTACATTACATCTGCACATGGATATTTTCATGGCCTATCAAAGTCATTACCTGTTAGAGTACGGCTATTTGTGGGCAGAACCGGAAAAGACGCGTCTCGCCCAGCTTTGGCTTGGAAAGGCTTATGAACTGATCGATTTCCTCATTCGGGAAATGAACGATCATCAAGCAATGGATATTTGCCTGCAGGCCGAGAAAATTGAGCCTTGCGATCATAAAATTATGCAATACAAGCTGCAGCTATTTAACAAAAACGGGAAGGTAGAAGAGGCAATAAAAGAATATCAGCGTTACAAACAAATGAAAGATCAGATTAATTGAAGAAGCAAAAAAACTTATCCAAACCAGTGTGTGTCGATTGCCTATCGATGCACACTGGTTTTTTTGTACAAGTCATTTAAAGGGAAGGCCCTCTCCATATGTCTCCGCTTGAAACTTCTAATCTCCAACTCATTTCATTTTTTAGTTGTACAGAATTTGTATAGTTCCATTTCATACAATGTAGTTTGGTTCGGATGGCAATTCTTAGTTTTTAAACTCATTCGGCATTAGCAGTTATTTTTGGGGGATGAGACATGACTTTATGGTCTCGCGGATCAATCGGCAAGTGAAAAAATAGATATGAAAGGGAGGAATGAAAAGTTGAGAACAAGGAGTTTTCCCTTAGGGCTGAAAAAAAGCGGGCGAATCGTTATGATCATAAGCCTGGCCATCTTTTTCTTCTTCAGCCAGATCGCAAGCTATACTCTTACAGCACAGGCTGTTGACGTAACGTCAAGTGACAGCCAATTCTTCGATTCGGTGACGGTCAAGGAGGGCAATGACAAGATTGTTGACGGGTCAAAAGGAAATGAACCGGCATTAACGCCGGGGGATGAAGTGACACTGACATATGAATGGTCATTAAAAAAAGATAAAGACGCAGAAAGCGAACAAGATATCAATGTGGAGATACCTAAAAGCTTTACATTTGATAAAGGTGCAGAAGGTGAGATCAAATCTGCTGACCAAGTCATCGGCAGCTATCAAGTGCCGGCGGGCGGCAGCACCATGACGGTAAAATTAACAACTGCATCCGCGGACTCTCCTGATGCCAAGGGAGCCATTACACTGTCAGCCACGTTTACTGCAGATGTAAAAGACGATGAGCATACAGTAGCAGCCCTTTTTCAACTAGGGGGAGGCAAAACCCAGCAGGTGATCATCCCTGTTAAGAAAGATGAGACACCAGATGCCGAGACGGAAGAGCCGAAAAACGACTCTTCTGAAACTGCGGGTGATCAGGAAGGGACAGATGACAAATCTGCACCTTCAGTCAGCAAGGAGCAAAAAGAGGAAGAACAACAGCCATCAGCCGACTCTAAGAGCAGCGATTCCTCTAAGAGTGATGATTCAAATAAAGTGTCATCCTCAAGTCAATCAGCTTTCAAAAGCTTGCACACTGAAGAAAAACAAATCACGCAAACTATTTTAACCGGCGTGACATTGACGGACGAAAACGGAAAACCATATGACAAGGGCAATCGCGCCGATACGAATTCTCCGGTGAAAATTTCAATTGATTGGGCCATTCCTGACGATTTAGGAAAAACAATCAATGCCGGCGATACGTATGAATTTGATTTGCCTAAAGAATTTATTATGCATAATGACATTGTGAACCTGCCATTAAGCGCCGGAGTCACCACATTCGGGACATTTTCTATTGATACGAACGGACATGTGGTGATGACATTTAACGGAGAGGTAAAAGAAACTTCTAATGTCAAAGGCACATTGGTTATCAATACGCAGTTCAACGAGAAAAAAATAACGGGATCGACAACACAAAAGATTCCATTCCCTGTGAATTCCGATACTCCTGAAACAACGGTTTATTTTAAACCAAATGTGAGTAAAACCATTGATAAATCAGGTGCACTGGATAAAGGCATCAACCCCGGTAAAGTAACATGGACGGTCGATGTCAATAAAAAATTAGATCAAGTCAAGAATGCTAAACTCACAGAAAGCCTCCCGGACGGCTTAATCTACCGTTCAGTTAAAGTGTATGAACTCAATGTGAACATTGATGGTTCTGTAAGCAGAGGAAATGAAGTTTCTTCTGGCTATAGCGTTGATTCAAAAGGAAATGTCACATTTAACGGGACAATTGATTCAGCCTACCGCCTTGTGTACGAAACCGACATTGACAATAGTGCAAAGCCGAGCGAGGGCGGAAATGTGACGCTGACGAACAAGGCAGCATTCAGTGGAGACA
The DNA here is from genome assembly GCF_042709275.1 of Bacillus sp. LR_5. Lineage (NCBI taxonomy): Bacteria > Bacillati > Bacillota > Bacilli > Caryophanales > Bacillaceae > Bacillus > Bacillus sp. LR_5. The sequence goes on from NZ_JAVAXX010000140.1 coordinate 11,055, forward strand.
ATCTGGAACCCATTTCTGCCGAAGCCACTGTTGCAGCCAAATATGGAAAAATGATCGCAAAATCATCGACCGGCTATAATGGAGAATCTCAAACATTCAGCTGGGCTCTTTCATACAACTACGGCGAGAAACAGATCGACCAATCCAAGGCCAGCATTAAAGATTCTTTTGGAACTGGCGATTTGCACCTCGTGAAAGACTCTTTGAGGGTTATTCCTATTACCTTTGGACAGAACGGCAGTGAGCAAGCGGGAACGCCTTTAAAAGAAGGCGAGGACTATACGCTGATCGATAATGGAAGCGGATTTGAAGTCAAATTTAATAAAACCATTACTAGCGCTTACAAAATCACATATCAAACAAAGGTCAACAGCGGAGTGATCATTGATAAATCGACAACATACACCAACAGCGTGGTGACCGGAACAGGGGATTCAAAAGAAGCTTCTGGAATAGCCATTCAACAGAACCTTATCAAAGGGTATTCAAATGTTGATTACGAGAAGAAGACGGTTGATTGGACGATTACAGTTAATAAAAACAACTATGAGATGAACAATTGGACGCTGGATGATCAATTCGAAAGCGGCGGATTGGTTCTAATTGATGACTCGTTCAAAATTCAAGACACAACGAACAACAAAACGTTGCAGAAAGACAAAGACTACACGTTGACAAAAAAGCCTGAACATAAAGGCTTTAATTTGGCATTGATCGGGGATTACGCGAAAACAGACAGTCAATTTAAGATCACGTATACGACAACATTCAATGCCGATTATTCTAACGAAAGCGTTAAGAATACAGCTCAGTCGACATGGACTGATCAATACGGCAATGAGCGCACGAATAAGGTATCAAGCGGTTTTACGCCGAATCATCAGACGACAAACAATGGATTCAAAAACGGATCATACAACGCAGTTTCAAAGGAAATCACGTGGAAAATCGGCATCAATTATAATGGCGAACCCACAAAAAATCCTTATATAAAAGATGCCATAACAGATCCTCAGCAATTTGTGCCGGGTTCCGTTGTGGTAAAGAGCTATACGATCAATAAAAACGGCTCCATCACAGAAGGAGACGCGCTTGACCCTTCAAAGTATGAGGTCGAAGAGCCTTCAGAAAAAAATGAACGCACTCTGACGGTACACCTTAAAACGGGCGATTCTGTGCCATACTTGATCGAGTTTAAGACATCGCTCAAAGGAAAGGTCATTGATCAGAATCAGTACACAAACAAAGCGACCTACCATAATGACGGTTATGCAGACCGCACGTTGACGGGCTCTGTTTCAGTTACGAACGGAGGAAGTCTGGTTTTCAAAGGCGGCAAACAAAATGGAAGCTACATCGATTGGAACATCAATGTCAACTCCAGCCAATCAACGCTGGATGACGTAAAGGTTACTGATACGCCGGATGAAAATCAAATCCTAGATGCGGATTCTTTTAAAGTTTATCAAGTAAAATATGATGAAAACGGAGTGGTCAAAGACAGCAGCGGAAATCTGACTGCGGGAGATGTCGAGCTTCAAAAAGACAAAGACTACACGTTAGACATCAAAACTGACAATACAACAGGTGAACAATCGTTTGTCCTGAAATTCATAGGCAGCTATAAGCAAATTGACCGCGCCTATGTGATCAAATACCGGTCTCTGATTAACATAGCCGGCACGAATGGCCACGTTAAAAATAAAGTGTCCATTTCGGGAACAAATGTGAAGGAGCAGACTCAGGAAAACAGCAGCTCGATCTTTGTTGCCATTTCAAGCGGTGACGGTTCCGGATCCGGAGATAAAGGAAGCCTGACGATTTTTAAGACTGGAGAGGACGATAAAGCTCTTGAAGGAGCAGAATTCCAGTTATGGTCTGAGGATTCCAAACAGCTCCTCCGCACTGGCACGACGGATGCCGGCGGGAAGCTTACATTCGGAAATATTCGCTACGGTTCCTACGTATTAAAAGAGATAAAAGCGCCTGACGGATATACCATCAGCGATGCTTATGCAAAAGGAGTCTCTGTTAAGATAGACAGCAATTCCTCCAAGACAGGGGCACTGTACAAAGTCGTAAATCAACAGAACAAGGTGACGCTTATCAAACAAGACGAACAAAACAATCCTTTGGCGGGTGCTGTTTTCAAGCTGGAGAAAAAATCAAATGACGGCACCTATACTCTCATACGAACAGATATAAAATCCGATAAAAACGGAAAAGTGGAAATGAACGGTTTGCCGGCGGGCTACTACCGCTTGACAGAAACACAAGCTCCTGCAGGCTTTATCGTGAATACAAAAGCGATTCACTTCTCAATCGCAAAGAATGAAAAGAATCAAGTGTCTGATGTCAATTTAGGAGCAATGACCAATTACCAAGGGAAAGTCTCTCTAACGAAGGAAAATGCTGAAGGCCAGAAACTTGAAGGCGCAGTATTCAACATTGTCGATCAAGATGGAAATATCGTTAAAGAAAAGCTGACTTCGGATAAAGACGGAAAAGTTGAAGCTTCGGGCCTTGCGCCGGGCCGTTACGCCTTTGTGGAAACAAAAGCGCCATCCGGCTATGTGCTGAATACAACGAAAAAAGAATTTACCATCTCAGAATCTGCAGCAGGAAAGCCTGAAGCCGCAGATGCCGGAATTGCCGTTAACGATAAAGGCTCGGTTCAGCTGACGAAGGAAGATGCTGATGGCCAAAAGCTTGAAGGAGCCGTCTTTAGGATTATTGACAAGGAAGGAAATACGGTCCAAGAGGGGCTGACCTCAGATGAAAACGGGAGAGTCGCAGCTTCAGGCCTTGCACCGGGACACTATGCTTTTGTTGAAACGAAAGCGCCATCCGGCTATGTGTTAAACACGGAGAAAATAGAGTTTACGATTTCTGATTCCGCAGCAGGAAAGCCGGAACCAGTGGATGCCGGGACCGCTATCAACTATAAAGGCTCTGTTGAGTTGACGAAGGAAAATACTGAAGGCCAGAAACTGGAAGGTGCAGTTTTCAACATTGTCGACCAGGAAGGAAATACGGTTCAAGAAAAGCTGACTTCGGATAAAGACGGAAAAGTTAAGGCTTCGGACCTTGCACCGGGCCGCTACGCCTTTATTGAAACGAAAGCGCCATCTGGCTATGTGTTAAATACGGAGAAAATAGAGTTTACCATTTCTGAATCAGCAGCAGGAAAACCAGAATCTGCAGATGCAGGGATCGTCGTGAACGATAAAGGCTCGGTTCAGCTGACGAAGCAAGACCAAGATGGAAAAGGCTTAGCCGGCGCAGTATTCAAAATCACTGACAGCAATGGAAAAACAGTGAGAGACGATCTCGTTTCAAAAGAAGGCGGCAAAATTGAAGTTGACGGGTTAGCGCCGGGAAGCTATCAATTTGTTGAAAAACAGGCGCCAGATGGATATCTTTTATCCGAAAGCCCAGTGTCATTCACCATTAAGGGTGAATACAGCGGCAAACCTGAACAAGTGAAAGTAACAGCGGTTAATACCAAGAACCTTGTTGTTCTCACGAAAGTGGATCAGCATGATAAAAATAAAGTTCTTCAAGGCGCGGAGTTCAATCTGACAGACGCCAAAGGCAAAGTACTGAAATCTGGCTTGACAACTGATGACAAAGGACAGCTCACGGTTCATGGCCTCAAAGCCGGCGAATATCAGTTTGTCGAAACAAAAGCGCCTAAGGAGTATCATTTAGACCAAACACCTATATCGTTCAAGATCACCAACACAGACACGAAACCAGTTGAAATCACCGCAGAGAACATATTGACACCAGGTGACGTGAATGTGACGAAAGTGGATCAAGATGATAAAACTACAGTTTTGGAGGGCGCTGAATTCAAGTTATTGGACGCAAGCGGCAAGCCTGTAAAAACTGACGGCTATGGCAAAGAGCTGCCTGAACTCTGGAAAACGGATAAAAAGGGGCAGTTCACAGTAAAAGGCCTTGCGCCAGGAAGCTATCAATTTATTGAAACAAAGGCACCAGAAGGTTACAAACTGGATGAAACACCAATTGAATTCACAATAGAAAAAGGACAGCCAAAAGCTGTTGAGCTCGTTGTTTCTAATCAAAAAGTGAAAGCACCAACGCCTGACAAACCTGACAAACCTATACCGGATGGAAATGTGAATGGAGATGGACATCATTCGAAAACCAGTGGCACAGATGGTGATTCGAAAACAGACAAATCCCTTCCAAAAACCGGAGATGCGGACAGCACATTGACGGTAATGATCGGTATCCTGCTGCTAATGACAGGCGGAGGCTTAGCTGTTGCCTCAAGAAAGAAGCAAAGAAAGGGATAAATATGAAAGCACCTGATCATTGAAGAATTGATCAGGTGCTTTTTTAAAAGTGACACAGCTCATTTAGTGAAGCATAAGAAAGGAATTTTTTTGCATGTACAAGAAAATGATCATTACGATGTTCATTCTTTTAGGACTGCTGCTTATCTGTTCTCCTCTGTTGAAAGGAGGAATCATAGCCTATCTTAGCAAAAGCCAGAGTGAGTCGGCCTTAACTATGGAGCAGCTGAAAAGAAATAATGAGAAAGAAGCGGAATTTGAATTTGATTCAATCGAGCCGCCTGAGTTGGTGGATGCCATAAAGGCTGGCTTTAATCACGATCAAAAAGCGGTTATCGGGCGGATAACGATTAAAAGTGTCAATCTGGAGCTTCCGATCGTAAAAGGCACAACCAACGAAAACCTTCTGATCGGGGCGGCAACAATGCGCCCCGATCAGAAAATGGGCGAGGGAAATTATCCGTTGGCTGGCCATCATTTGAAGCAAAAGAGTCTTCTGTTCGGACCTCTTGAAAACATAAAAACAGGTGCTCAAATTGTCATCACTGATTTTAAAAAAGACTATATTTATTCTGTGACATCCAAAAAAATCATGTCGGAAATGGATGCAGATGTGATTGAGGAGACAAACGAAAAGGAGATTACGTTAGTCACATGTGACAAGGCGGCCGAAACCGAAGGGCGCCTCGTTGTTAAAGGGGAATTAGTCGATTCTTTTGGCCATACAAATTAAATATGCAAGAGTGAAAGCATGAAAATAAAAGCTGCCGTTCTAAAACGGCAGCTTTTTTAATGTAGAACATATTGATTCAAAATGTCTATTATAACTACTCGTCGCTTCTGTACTGGTTTCGGGGGACCATGTCCCTCATTTTTATATTTTTTGCTTAAATGCCTCAATGAGTTTTGTTCCTGTATAGCCCTCTTTTACAAGAGACTCCAGAATGGTCTCAGTGCCTTGCTGTTTTCTTGTGACCATTTGTCCGTAGATTAAAACCTGT
>NZ_JAVAXX010000141.1:0-16326 GCF_042709275.1 Bacillus sp. LR_5
ACACAGGTTCACAAGCGCATGGTGCTCAACCATGACACCCTTCGGCTGTCCGGTCGTTCCAGACGTGTAAATCATGTACGCCAGGTTCTCCGCGTTTGTATCCGTCTCTGGATTTTCCTCATCGTTTTCATCAAGCGGCAGGCTCAGAATCGTACGGTTGCCATCAAGAAGAATGACCTCTCCCGTATAGCTGTCCGGCACTGCGATGCCTTCCTGTTTCAAGAGAAGCTTCGCACCGCTGTCTTGTAAAATATAGTCAATCCGCTGATCCGGATAGTCAGGATCAATCGGCACAAACGCCGCTCCCGCCTTTAAGACGCCGAGCACCGCGGCGGACATTTCCAGCGACGGCTTCGTGAGAACGCCGACGCGCTCATCCGGGCTGATACCGCAGTCGATCAGAATCCGGGCAAGACGATTCGCCTTCGCATTCAGCTCCCCGTACGTCCACGACTGGCCGTTATATGTAACAGCCGGGCGGTCTTTGTGGTGCTGGGCAGTCTCTTCGATTAGCTGATGAACGGTTTTGTCTGTCGGCACAGGCAGCGTTTTGCCCTTCCATGCGTCTAGAAGCGTTTGTTTTTCTGTTTCAGTGACAAGTGATAGGCTGGAAAGCGGCTGGTTCGGATTGCCGGTGACTGCATCTAGAAGCTGCATCCAGTATTGCTTCCATCGTTCGATTGTTTCAGGTTTAAACAGCGCTGTATTGTATTCAAGTACGAACGTAAGCCCTCCGTCCGTTTCGTCAGCCGTCAGTGTGATGTCAAACTTGGCCGTTTTCCGTTCAAACGGATGCGGCTCCAGCTGAATCCCTTTCATCGTTAGATCCTTGATATTCGCATTTTGCATCGAAAATACTGCGTCGAATAACGGATTTCTGCTCGTGTCACGCTGAACCTGTACGTTTCCGATCAGGTCCTCAAGCGGATAATCCTGCGCTTCAAAAGCATTGAGCGCGGTTTCTTTCACTTCGCTAAGATAGTCAGCAAACGTCTTTTCACCTTTCGGATACGTTCGCAGCGCCAACGTATTGACGAACATTCCGATGACGCGGCTGACGTCAGCTTGGGATCGTCCGGCTACCGGTGAACCGACGATGATATCGTGTTGTCCGCTCAGTTTTGATAAAAACGCACTGTATGAAGCCAGAAGCACCATGTACAGTGTTGAATCCGTTTCTTTTGCTAGTCTGCGCAGAGCATCAGCTTTTCCTGCTTCTAATGAAAATGCAATGCGGTCTCCCTCAAATGTTTGAACCGCAGGCCGGCTATAGTCAGTCGGTAACGTCAGCACCGGCAACTCTCCGTCCAGCTCCTTCAGCCAATGCTCCTCTTGTTTCTTGTAAAGCTCAGACTGAATGAACTGCTGCTGCCACACGGCATAATCCTTATATTGAATGCGGAGCGGCTCAAGGGTTTCTCCGTCGTACAGCTTCGAAAGTTCCTCAATCAGCACACCGACAGACGCACCATCAGAAATAATATGATGCATATCGAACAGCAGCACATGCTCAGTGTCTGAATGCTTGATCAGACCCATTCTGAACAGCGGGAGCCGATCAATTTTGAAAGGCCTGATAAACTCAGAAACGATCCGCTCTGTCTCTTCTTCTGCGGCTTCGAAATATGCCATCTCACAATCAGCTTCTTCCCAGATCCGCTGCACCGTTTCTCCATCTTTTATTTCAAACGTGGTTCTAAAGGCTTCATGGCGCTGCATTAACTGCTGCATGACGCTGTTAAGCCTTTCAACATCAAGCTCACCTGTAAGGCGCAGAACCGCCGGCATGTTATAGCTCGTTTGCGCTCCTTCAAGCTGCTGGAGCACGTACATCCGTTTTTGCGGTGAGGAAACAGGATACGAATCTTGTTTCTTAGCCGGGCTGATGCTGATGGCTGTCCCTTTTTCAGCAGAGGCAATTACCTGTGCTAGGCCCTCAACCGTAGGTGACTGGAAGAGATCTTTGAGTGACAGCTCAACACCCAGTTCCTGATGAACTAAGGCAAGCATCTTCATGCCTGCTAATGAATGTCCGCCGATGTCAAAGAAGTGGTCATAAACGCCGACCTGTTGAACCTGAAGCACCTGCGCCCAAATGTCTGCGAGTTTTTGTTCCGTTTCATTGCGAGGCGCAACATATGAAACACCTCTTGAGACGCTGGCATCAGGAAGCGGCAGCGCTCTCCGGTCGATTTTTCCGTTCCCGGTCAGCGGCAGCTCGTCCATTTGGATAAACACCGCAGGAACCATATAAGCGGGCAGGTCCTTTGCCGCATGTTCTCTCAGCTCTTGAGATGAGATTTCTCCCTCTCCGACAAAGTACGCGCAGAGCAGCTTGTCTCCCGCTCCTTGATCAACAGCAAGCACAACAGTCTCCTGAACGCGGTCATGGGTTTGCAGCTGATGTTCGATTTCTCCCAGCTCGATGCGCTGTCCGCGGATTTTCACCTGATGGTCGATCCGCCCGATAAATTCGATGTCGCCACTCGGCAGCCATCTGGCGAGGTCACCCGTTTTATACATGCGTTCGCCGGATGTAAACGGATGCGGAACGAATTTCTCCTCAGTCAGTTCAGGACGGTTGTAATATCCTTTCACGAGCCCTTCGCCGCTGACGCATAGCTCCCCGGCGATCCCGGCAGGCTGCACGTGTCCCGCCCGGTCAAGGATGTATACTTCCGTATTGCTGACCGGTTTTCCAATCGGAACAGACAGCGTATGCTCCTCCAATTCATCAACCGGATGATACGTCGCGAAAACCGTGCTTTCAGACGGCCCGTACATGTGAAGGAGCTTGCCTTTTCCGACAATTTGCAAAGCTTTTCTTACATGCTCGACCGAAGCCCGCTCCCCACCGAACATAATCTTGCGCAGCGTTGACAAGCACGCCGGATTCAAGTCCACAAGCAGGTGGAACAAAGCAGTTGTAATCATAAGAATGCTGATGTTCTCCCGCTCAATAACGCGAGACAGGCGAGCCATATCCAAAACTGTTTCTTTCGGTATCAGTACAAGCTTGGCACCGTTTAACAAAGAACCGAACATATCAAACATAAACGCGTCAAACACGTAATTGGAAAGTCCGAGAATCGTATCCTGTTCTGTAATGTTGAGATAATTCGTAACCTTCACCGTGCGCAGAATATTGGCATGTGTCACGATATTTCCCTTTGGTGTTCCTGTCGTTCCGGAAGTATACGTCAGGTTGGCCATCGCCGCTGAATGAAGAGGCAGTGCGAGATTTTGCGCATCGGCATGATAGCTTTCTTCCTCATCTGCAAGCACGATAACGCCGTCGAATTCCGCTTTTTCTGCTAAGGCCTTTAATTTTTTCTGCGTGAGAAGCACCTTTGCTCCGCTGTCACGGAAGAAATGCTGCATCCGCTGAATCGGATGTTCCGGATCAATCGGAACATAAGCCGAGCCAGCTTTTAAAACTGCGAGGATCGACACAATCATGTCCATTGACCGCTCGCACAAGACAGCCGCTGTTCTGCCTTCGCCTGCCCCGAGAGAAAGAATGCCGCGCGCTAAACGATTGGCCCGTTCATTCAGCTCATGATAGGTAAGTGATTTGCCTTCATATTGAAGTGCCGGATGGTCTGGCGTTTTCGCCGCTTGCTCTTCAAACAGCTGAACAATCGTTTTATCTTTCGGATAAGGTGTTCTGCCCGGGTTAAACTGCTGAATTTGCGATGCAGCCTCCTCTTCAGAAAGAAGCTTGTACTCAGAAATCTGTTTCTCAGGCTCAGCCGCAGCATCTTCAAGCAAACGCGCAAAATGGTTGAGCAGCCTGTCAGCCGTGCTTTGTTTAAACAGCTTCGTGCTGTAGTCCAAATCAAGTTCAATGCCTACATCGGTCTCTCTCGCCTGTATCGTTAAATCAAATTTGGCAATCTTGAAGTTGGTCTCATGAACAGACACGGACAGATCGCCGACAGCCGGAATACCCTCTGTCGCATTTTGAAGACTAAACATCGTGTCAAACAGCGGATGTCTGCTTACATCACGCGGAATGTTCAAATCTTCAACAAGCCACTCAAACGGATAGTCCTGATGAGAAAAGGCATCCAGCACCTGTTTGCGGACACGGGTGATCAAATGGGTAAACGTCTCGTCCTGCTTCACTTCACTGCGAATCGCGAGCGTATTGACGAACATCCCGACAATACCCTCTGTATCGGAGTGGTTTCTGCCCGCAGACGGTGTGCCGACAATGATGTCATCCTGTCCCGTATACTTTGACAAAAGCGTATAGTAAGCGGACAGCATCACCATATACAGCGTGGCGCCATTTTGTTCAGCCAAACGATTTAAACGATCCTTTAATCCCGCATCCAGCTTGATTGATACCCGATCTCCATCAAAACTTTGAACAGGCGGTCTCGGGTAATCGGACAGAAGCTGAAGCACCGGAAGCTCACCCGCAAAGGCTTCCTTCCAATACGCCCGGTCCTTCTGGTACCCTTCAGCAGCCTGGCCGCTTTGCCACACAGCGTAATCCTTATATTGAAGACGAAGCTCAGGAAGCTGTTCGCCTTTGTATATCCGTGCTAACTCCTCCAAAATAATGCCGATGGACACACCGTCAGAAATCAAATGATGCATGTCAAACAGAAGCATATGACGGTTCTCTTCAAGCTCCATCAAGCCGATTCTGAACAGCGGTGCTTTCGCCAAATCAAATCTCCGGACGAATGAAGTCATAATTGCCTCATCTGAGCGGCCGCCTCTTTCAATCATCTCGATGTTGAAATCGACGCTGTCATGAATTTTCTGTCTCGGCGTACTGTTTTCAAGAATAAATGACGTTCTCAAAGACTCGTGGCGGCGGATTAACCCTTGAAATGCGTGCTCCAGCTTTTGAATCTCTAAAGGCCCTTCCAAAATCGCTGCCGCTGGCATGTTGTACCCAACACCCGCATCCTCGAACTGGCTGACGATATATGTTCGCTGCTGTGCCAAGGAAAGCGGGTAATGCTCCTGTTTTTCAGCAGGTTCAATCGCTGCAAATTCCCGGATTTCTCTGTGTTTGGCTTCCTCCGCAAGAGCCGCAATCGTCGGATGCTCAAACAAGTATTGAAGCGGAATGTCAGCGCCTGTTTCCTTATGAATCTTTGTTAAAAGCGTCATGGCCTTCAATGAGTGTCCGCCCGTTTCAAAGAAATTGTCAAAGATCCCCGCCTTCTCAACATTCAGCACGTCCTGCCAAATGGCTGCGATTGCTTTTTCCGTATCATTGCGCGGCGCGGTATAGGCCGTTCCGCTGACCGCCTTCACCTCTAATGCAAACAGCTTGCGGCGGTCCACTTTACCGCTTGGCGTGAGCGGAATTTCGGTCACTTCTGTAAAGTAAGCCGGCACCATATAGTCTGGAAGCTGTCTGGCCGCATGCTCCCGCAGGCTGGCCGGAGTAAATTCACTGCCAGTCTTCTGTACAACATATGCGCAAACCTCAAGATTTCCCTCTTCATCAGGACGTGCCAAAACAACGGCTTTCATAACGTCTGGCGCCTGCTGAATCACGGCTTCAATTTCTCCAAGCTCAATCCGGTATCCGCGGACTTTGACCTGGTCATCCTCTCTGCCTAAATATTCGATTGTTCCATCTGGCAGCCAGCGCACCACGTCTCCGGTCCGGTACATGCGATCGCTTGGCACAAATGGATCTTGTAAAAACTTCTCAGCCGTCAATTCAGGCAAATGTAAATAGCCTCGGCCAACACCGTCACCTGCGATATAAAGCTCGCCAGCCACGCCTTCCGGCTGCAGCCTGCCTTTTTGATCCAAAATATATAAGCGGTTATTCCCCAGCGCTTTCCCGATTGGCACATATGCTGATTGAACGGCACTCTCTGGGATAACCGGATGAACGGACGCGTCAACACACGTTTCAGTCGGCCCGTATACATTGGTCAAACGCGGTGCTGTGCCTGCTTCTTTAAACAGCTTCAGCAGCTTGTCCGCAACAACAGACGATAGGCCCTCTCCTCCGATCAGCATATGCTTCAGCTTAAGGCCTTCAAAATCGCCCGCCGCGATCAGCATTTGCAGGTGGGCAGGTGTTCCGTCCGTCGCTTCAATGCTGTGCCTGCGATAATATGCAGCAAGGGCAGATCCGTTTGTCACTGTTTTCTTAGGTACGATATAAAGGGTTTGTCCCAAAAGAAGCGACGCGAAAATCTGCTTCACTGACGCATCAAAGTGGAACGGCGCAAGCAATGCCATCCGCAGTGTTTGGCTACTGCTTTGATAAATCGTCTGCTGCAAAGATTCAACCAAGTGTTGAACCTGGCGATGCTCGATCATAACACCTTTCGGACGTCCGGTTGTTCCCGATGTGTAAATAATGTAGGCAAGGTTCCGTGCGTTCACACCTGCATTCAGGCTTTCGTCTGCACCTTCCGCAATCGCCTGATCAAAATCAATCAGTTCCGCATCGGCTGCAGGAGCCGCAACCTTCGATTCAGTCAGGATGAAGTCCGCACCGCAGTCCTCTAAAATATATTGAATGCGCTCCGCCGGAAAAGCGGGATCAATCGGCACATATGCCCCGCCGGCTTTTAAAATCCCCATGATAGACGTAATCATCCGTTCAGAGCGTTCGATTAGAACCGCGACAGGACTGTCCGGGCCAACTCCTTTCTGTTTCAGCACATTGGCGATGCGTGCAGATTGTTCATGTAACGTTTGATAGGACAATGTGCGATCTTCAAATACAACCGCTGGATAATCAGAAAGTTGCTCAGCCTGTTCTTGGAACAACTCTGGAATCGTCATATCCTTACGATAGCTGACAGATTCACCGCCGGCCCTCGCAAGCAGCTTCTCTTTCTCCGCTTCAGCAATCAGCGTCAATTCATCAATTGCATCATCTGGATGCGATAACGCGTTCTCCAGCATCGTAATCATGCGTTCACAAACAATTTTGATTTCTTCACGTGAAAATAAATCAGTTCGGTAATCAAAATCAATGGTGAGTTTTCCAGTATCCCATCGATCCTTTACATGAATCGAGACATCATTTAATCCGCTGCCGCTGAAAATCGGCTCAGTCAAAAAGGCAAGATCCTCTTCTTTCTGCCACTGCATCACCTGATATTCAAGAGAAACCGTAAACAGCTTGGTCAGAGAGCTCTTTGTTTCACGTAAATCGTTGATCAGGAGGTTATACGGATACTTTTGGTGACGAAGCGTCTTCATGAGATCCTTCATCCGGTCTTTGACAAAATCTAAAAACGACTGGCCGCCGTCTACGTTTGTACGAAGCGGCACTGTCGAAACAAACATGCCAAACATCTGCTTCTCTTTCGCATTTGTCCGGTTGCCCATAAAGGTTCCCGTCACGACATCATTCTGGCCACTGATTCTGTACAAATAGGCAGCAAGCACCGATTGAAACACCGAAAGAACACTGACCTTGTTCGCCTCACAAAACGATAGGATCTGCTGATGAAGCGCTTCAGGCACATCCTTAGAGAACCTCTCAGCATCTAAACTTCCTCCTGCGGAAGTATTTCGTTTCAGGGAAACAAGTTCAGGCACCGATTCGAATTGCTTGTTCCAAAACGCCTTATCCTTTTCAAACCGCTTCGATTGAGCATAGTCCTGTTCAGATAAAACATGATCGATAAATGAATGCGAGATTCCTTCTTTTGTTTCTGAGCCGCCGGCTAATTCTAAATAAATGTGCATAATCGCATTTCCGAGAATATTCATAGAGATTCCATCAGAAATCACGTGATGAACATTTGCGTAAAACCACACTTCATTTTCCTTTATGGTGAATATGGAAAAACGGAATAAGTCACAATCGTACAGCGGTAAAGGTTTTTTCGTTTCCTCCCGGCTCCATTGTGAAATAGACTCAATCGCATTCGGATCTTCAGTGGTGTCAGTATGTTTTATATCAACAGGCCGATACTCGCTTATATATTGAACAGGCTCCCCGTTTTCATCGAGCCGCAAACGAAGGCGCATGGCATCATTTCTGCGGATAAACTCTTGAATCGCCTGCTCAACAAGCACCCAGTCAACCTTATCAGTTGAAACCAGCTTACCAATCCCCGCAAGATTCGAAATACTAGTGTGAGGATAAAATTTTTCTGTATACCAAATTCGTTTTTGTGCATCCGTTAAAGGATAAAAAGTTATTTCCATATTGTCATACCTCCCCTAATCTTCAATAAGCAGTGAACATGTGCAGCGTGTTTTCCCTTTCTTATCCATAAAACTTTTAATCCTTATGAACTAAAAGCCAAAAAAGCCCAAAGTACTACACTTAAAAAGCAGTGCATCCAAATAAAAAAACAGATTGCCGCTATCAAAACGGGCTGCCATCATCATTGCGGCGTTTAACATAAGCGGATAAAGACCGCAAGATCCCTCATCCCAACAGGAAACAAATTTGGCTATTTATTCATTGTTTTCAATATTTTTTACCTTGCTACCGTTCACTTTAAATGAAAAAAATGTTTTTATCACCGAAAAATGGGTGAAAAGTTTCATGCGGGATACCGAAAGATTCCAGTTTATTTACTGGGATATTTTTGCGGGATGCCGCAATAATTTCCACTAAACATTATTTACAGAAAAATAAAAATTTTCAAATCAGTCCAACCTAGTTAATCCTCTTTATTGTTGAAGCCATTTACAATCTTTACATGACATCTATTTACCGCGCAAAAACCGAAAAACAAGCAAAAAAAAGACACCCTTGCGAAGAGCGCCTTACAACGATTCCTTTATGACATTTCTGTCAATATCAATCAATTCCATATAGCCTTTCCCCCACTCATACATGGCATCAAGAATAGGCATGAGGCTTTCTCCTTGCGGGGTCAAGGAATATTCAACCTTCGGCGGGACAACCGGATACACTTCCCTGTGAACAATCATATCCTGTTCAAGCTCTCTCAGCTGGTTCACGAGGATCTTCTGCGTTATATCAGGAATCAAAGTTTTTAATTCATTGAACCGTTTTGTGCCTTCTTTTCCTAAATGCCACAAAATGAGCATTTTCCATTTACCGCCGATCACTGCAAGCGTTAATTCCTTCTCACAATTAAACCTTTTGTCGTCCATCCGGCTCAAAAGAAATCCCCCCTTAGTATACTTTTTGTATGTTAAATACGTATCATCACTTACTTACTTTTTTTGCAGACTCCTTTTTATTATACTCACTCATAAAACCAAGCGAAAGAAATCTGATTGCCTCTCCTCACAGTATCCTCCAAGTAACTAGTTGACTTCAAAGTGCCTACTTCTCATCAAAAGAGGGAACCTATAGAATGAAAAATAATTCGAAAAAGGGAGTGGATCAACAATGGAATTACAGCTAGCATTAGACCTCGTAAACATCCCGGAAGCCATCGAGCTCGTCAAAGAAGTGGAACAATATATCGACGTGGTTGAGATCGGAACACCGGTTGTCATTAATGAAGGCCTCAGAGCCGTTAAAGAAATAAAAGAAACATTTCCGCAATTGAAGGTTCTAGCAGACCTGAAAATCATGGATGCCGGCGGATACGAAATCATGAAAGCGTCGGAAGCGGGCGCTGACATCATCACCGTTTTAGGCGCTACAGACGACGCAACGATTAAAGGCGCAGTAGAAGAAGCCAAAAAACAGAAGAAGAAAATCTTAGTTGATATGATTAACGTAAAAGATATTGAATCCCGTGCGAAAGAAATTGACGCACTCGGTGTTGACTACATCTGCGTCCACACTGGATATGATCTTCAAGCAGAGGGCAAAAACTCTTTCGAAGAATTAACGACAATCAAAAATACCGTAAAAAACGCAAAAACCGCAATTGCGGGGGGCATCAAACTTGATACACTTCCTGAAGTGATCAAACAAAAGCCTGACCTTGTCATTGTTGGGGGCGGAATTACAAGCGCAGCCGATAAAGCAGAAACGGCTTCAAAAATGAAACAGCTTATTGCCCAAGGATAACGTTATGAAAACGACTGAATACGTAACGGAAATTCTCAATGAGTTACACCGTTCAGCGGCTTATATTTCTGATGAAGAAGCTGATCAGCTTGCCGATCACATTCTTTCATCCAATCAAATTTTCACTGCGGGTGCGGGGCGTTCTGGCCTGATGGCAAAATCCTTCGCGATGCGATTGATGCACATGGGCTTCAACGCTCATATTGTCGGTGAGATTCTCACTCCGCCGCTCAGCGAAGGAGATCTCGTCATCATCGGCTCAGGATCAGGCGAGACAAAGAGCCTGATCCATACAGCAGCAAAAGCAAAAAGCTTACACGGGGTTGTTGCCGCTTTAACCATCAATCCAGAATCAAGCATCGGAAAACAAGCCGATCTCATCGTCAAAATGCCCGGTTCTCCTAAAGACCAGTCAAATGGAAGCTATAAAACCATACAGCCAATGGGGTCATTATTTGAGCAAACTTTGCTGCTGTTCTATGATGCAGTAATTTTAAAACTCATGGAGAAACAAGGGCTCGATTCTGATACCATGTTCACCCACCACGCAAACCTTGAATAGCGTCACACAACCGGCCTGGAGATCAGGCCGGTTTTATTATTTCTAAAATCAAACTTTAAACTCAAAAACCCGATAAGTAATATGACCTACAAATCATAAAAAGGAGGAATTATGGTGATAAAACAACTAAAGCTTAAGCTAGGAACAAAAATTCTCTGCCTGGTTTTCGTGATTATTCTTTTGTTTTCACTGTCAGTCGGCACTTTGATGCTTAAGGAAATTACAGACAGCATGAAACAAATGGCGACTGAAAAAGCGAAAGGCGATCTGGCTTTAAGCAGTGCTTATATTGATGATGTCATTTCAGGGGAATGGCAGGTAAAAAACAATAAGCTTTATAAAGGCCAAACACAAATCAACGGAAATGAAGATATCGTTGATCTGCTTGGCAAAAAAACAGGTGATACCGTTACAATTTTCCAAGGAGATACTCGTGTAGCAACCAATGTCATGAAAAATGGCGAAAGAGCTGTTGGCACTCAGGCTTCTTCTGAAGTTACTGACGCTGTTTTAAAGAACGGAAAACCATTCAACGGGCAAGCAGACGTGGCGGGCTCTTCTTATCAGACGGCATACATGCCTTTAAAAGATCAAAACGGAAACATCATCGGCATGCTGTATACCGGAGCCAATCAAAGCATTTTAGCATCACTTACGCAATCACTTTTCACTCAATTCGCTATCGTTCTTGTTATCGTCATTATTGCATCAGTCATCCTTGTCCTGCTTTTCACAAGAAGAATCAATAAGCGGCTGAACGCTTTAAAATGCGCCTTTGAAAGTGCCGGAAACGGAGATATGACCATAGAAGTGTCAGACAAATCCGGTGACGAGCTATCAGAACTGAGCATCTATTACAATAAGATGAGAATGAAACTGAACGATACCATCCAAACCGTACAGCAATCAGCCCTTCAGCTTGCGTCTGCCTCTCAGCAGCTCTCAGCCGGAGCAGAGGAAACAAATCAAGCTTCAGAAAAGATTACAGAAGCTGTACAGCAGATTGCAAATGGAGCCCAGGATCAGATCACGCGAATTGAAAACAGTGAAAGTTCATTAAAACAAGCTTCAGCAGACATCCGGGATATTTCTTCAAATACTGCTGCTATTGCTGACAAAGGGCAGCTTGCGCAATCAAAAGCCGCCATTGGGCAAAAGGAAATTTCTAATGTACAGGCACAAATGGATGCGATTCACGATTCGATCCAGAAAAGTGGAGAAATCATACACCAGCTGGACGGCCGCTCTAAACAAATTGAGCAAATTTTATCCGTCATCACCCAAATTGCCGATCAGACAAACCTGCTTGCGCTGAATGCAGCGATTGAAGCTGCCAGAGCCGGTGAACATGGCAAAGGTTTTGCTGTTGTTGCCGATGAAGTACGTAAATTAGCGGAAGAGTCTCAACAGTCTGCGGGGCAGATTTCAAAACTGATCACAGAAATCCAAAATGATATGAACCAATCTGCAAGATCTGTTGAGCATGTGAAAACAGAGGCTGCAGAAGGTGTCACCATGATCCAGCGCACGAGAGATGCATTTAAGGAAATTGCAGCTGCAACAGGCGAAATCAGCGCTGAGATCAGTGATCTATCAGCATCTGTATCAAACATTTCATCCAGTGCACATAACATAAACGAATCCTTTGCAGCCAATACGGCTGGTATTAAAGATTCTACAGAAAATACCCGGCAGGCGGCTGCATTAACAGAAGAACAATTTGCTGCAATGGAAGAGATAACTGCAGCTTCTGAAACGCTATCTCAATTAGCTGAGGAGCTTACCGGTATCATAAGCCAATTTAAAATGATTGATCAACCCAAAAACGGCCGATGACTTACTATCATTAATGTAAATTGGCAACGGTATTTTACTGAAAACAAATATTTCGACCTGCTAAAATTACGTTTTCAGCAATAAACTGATTGTAAAACTAAAAATTTTAACCTTTACACCAAACGCTTTCTGGATTACTCTTGGAGCAGTTTTAAAGTTGCTTAAAGCGGGAGGTGAACATCACGATGGACATCTTAAAAACAATACTTCTCGTCATCGTCGTCATAGCAGCTGCCGCTGTCGGCCTGATAAAGGGAGACTTTTTCTCAGCTGATCAAAAAGCGTCTCAAACGAAAGAATATGACGAAACGATCGCCCTCCCTTCTGACCGTTATCCCGAAACGGCCAAACATATTAAGGATGCGATAAATGAGGGGCACTCAGATGTGTGCACCATCGACAGAGACGGAGCTGAGGAACGCCGCGAGCAATCATTAAAAGACGTACCGCCAAAAACGGGGTATGACAGAGATGAATGGCCAATGGCCATGTGCAAAGAAGGCGGTGAGGGAGCTTCTGTAGAATACATTTCTCCTGCTGACAACCGCGGTGCAGGCTCTTGGGTTGGGCATCAGCTTACCGATTATCCAGACGGCACAAAGGTTTTATTCACGATTCAGTAAACAATAGAGGAGGAACAGCACATTGATCAAGTCATGGAAACCTCAAGAACTGTCGATTTCATATCATCAATTTACTGTATTTCAAAAGGATTCTGCACCTCCTGTTATGGATTGGACTGACGAAGCGATCGAAAAAGGATTCGCGGCGGCGGACGGAGCGATTTCGTTTGAGGCACAGAGAAATACAAAGGCCTTTATTCTTTTGCGCCTGAACAGTTCAGAAACTGTAAACTCCTATGAAAAGAAAGTGACTGTTCCTTTTCATGTCACAGAAAACGGAATTGAAATTGAAAGCATTATGTCTAAAAGGCTGTCCTTTGATCTTCCTAAAGGAGACTATCAATTGACATGCTGGACTGTGCCGGCTGAGATGTCAGATCTGCACGCCGACACTTATATTATTGATGCTGTTTCTGTGTAATGAAAAAGCCCTGAGAGAAGACTCTCAGGGACTCTTTATAAACTTTCTCCGTTCGTCTTGATTACATCCTGATACCAATAAAAGCTTTTTTTCTTCAAGCGTTTTAAATCATGTGTATTTTCTTCATCGCGATGAACATAAACGAATCCGTATCTTTTTTGGTAGCCATTCAGCCAGCTTAATAGATCAGTAAACGACCAGCTGCAATAGCCGATCAAATCGACACCGTCGCTGATGGCCTGTCTGCATTGCTCAAGATGCGAATGCAAATAATCAATTCGATAATCATCCTGTACAGTGCCATCCTCAACTTTATCAAATTCACCCAAACCATTCTCTGTGATAAACACTGGAAGCTGATAGCGGCTTGTAATTCGGCGAAGACCGATACGCAATCCGATTGGGTCAATTGTCCAATCCCAGTTGCTCGTTGTCAGGTGCGGATTTTTTTTCGTTTTAAACACTCCGGGTATCCCTGTTTCCTGGTTGGTCCCCTTTTGGCCTGTCGTATTCATTTTCCCTTCCGACACACCATTAAGCGGATTTCGTTCGTAGGTGATGGTCTGATAATAATTGACACCTACAAAATCAGGCTTTCCTTTGGCAAGCAGCTCCATATCTCCTGCTTCGATTGTCGGCGCCCAGCCTTGTTTTTCTAAATAGCGGAAAGGAATTTGCGGGTAGGTTCCCCAGCAATACATGTCCAGCCACCAATTGTTCATAAATTCTTCAGCGTTTTCAAATGCCAGTATATCCTCTGGATGGCTGGATAAAGGGTAAGCCGGAGAATAAGCAAAGCTTGGACCGATTTTGCCATCAGGCACATATTCTCTAAAAGATTCAATGGCTTTCGCATTAGCCAGAAACGCAATATGGTTTGCTTCGTAAAATCGTTTTCTGTCTTTCACTCCAGGTGGGTGCATGGCTGTAATAAAGCCGTGATTAAAATTGTAGTTCTGTTCGTTTAACGTAACCCAATATTTCACTCTGTCTCCAAAACGTTTATAAAGAGTAATACAGTAGTTATTAAAATCCTCTATGATATTTCTTGATTCAAAACCGCTGTACTCGTCCATAAGCGCCTGAGGCAAATCCCAATGATATAAAGTCAGAACCGGCTCGATGTTATGAGAAAGCAACTCGTCAATCAGGTTATCGTAAAAAGCTAAGCCTGCTTCATTGATCTCCCCTTTTCCTTTTGGAAAAATCCGCGGCCAGCTGACGGAAAATCGATACGCTTTTAAGCCCATCTCAGCCATCAAAGCGACATCTTCTTTAAAACGGTGATAATGGTCAACCGCAATATCGCCATTGGTCCCTTTAAACGTTTTGCCCGGTATTTTCGTAAATACGTCCCATACAGAAGGACCTTTGCCATCTTCGTTCCAAGCGCCTTCAATCTGGTACGCTGCTGAGGCAGAGCCCCACAAAAAATGTTTCGGAAAAGATTCTGGATGCTGGTGGATCATAGTGTTTATCACTCCTGAAATATTTGATAAACCTATCATAGGTTATGAAACGCGTTTCATATCAACTCGATATTAATCGCGGAACAGCTCAGCCAATATTTTTTCTCTTTGTCCAAGAAAATATCGTGTTAATTGAACATGTTCTGTATTCTCATATTCTGTAGGATGTATTCTTCCACCATCAAAGCTTAAAATATTAGCATTAGGATAGCCCAGCAGGATCGGGGAGTGAGTCGCAATGATCATCTGGACATTTCCGCCCTTCACCAAATCATGTATTACTCTCA
Source organism: Bacillus sp. LR_5 (assembly GCF_042709275.1). Lineage (NCBI taxonomy): Bacteria > Bacillati > Bacillota > Bacilli > Caryophanales > Bacillaceae > Bacillus > Bacillus sp. LR_5. The sequence continues at coordinate 15,157 of NZ_JAVAXX010000141.1, forward strand.
AAAAAGCCAGCTGCCTAGCTGGAGAAAGGGCCGCTTCTGGCTCATCTAAAAGATAAATCGCTTTTTCTTTAAAACGATGACAGAATAGAGACATAAAGGACTCTCCATGTGATTGCTTGTGCAGCGGCCTCCCTCCATAAGAACGGTATGGCTGCGGAGCTTCTAATTCCATCTCATCCAGATGAAGAGAAAGATGATAAAACGATTCAGCTCTTAAAAAGAAGCCATTTGTTACCTTTGGCAGCCAAGATAAACGTATGTAATCACCTAAATGAGAATCTGACTCCTGTAATTCATAGACATTATTTCGGCTTCCGCCCGCTGGATTGAATTCACACTTATTTGCTATTGCTTCAAGCAAAGTAGATTTGCCAGATCCATTTTCTCCTACAAAAAAAGTCACTTGGCTAGTAAATAAAATTTCATTTAATTGATTGATAGCCGGGATAGAAAAAGGAAATCTGTTAAAGTCCGCAATCTTATCTCGAAGAAGAGTAACCTTTTTTAAAAACATAGTATCTCCTTTCTATCACTCAGTTACATAATATATTGAGAAAAATCTTCTGCATCCCTAAAAATACAACCCATCCTAGTATTCCAACGCATAATGCTAACCAGAACGGTACATGAATTTTCAGCAAAAACGCCAAAATAGCAAGTAAACAAACTGTAGCAGGGATTCCTGTAAGCACACCTGATGCAAATTGACTTAATTGAGCTGTTTTTTCACCCTGTATTTGCATCCAAAAAAGGCTTAATAAGCTGACCAAGGGTAAAGCGGCAATAATCCCCCCATAGGTCGGATGCCTTTTTGATATTTCAGTAACAAAACCGATAATCAACGCTGAGATGATCACTTTGCTTAAAACTGCCATTGTTTAGCTTCCTTACTTAAAAGTTCAAAGGCCTGTTCAAGTAATTCCTTTTCTGAAGTGCTCATTCGTTTAATTATTTCTTTTAATTTTTCTTTATCTAGCTGTGTGTGCTGTTCAAGAACAGCTCTTCCTTCTTGCGTTAAGAAAACTAAAACCTTACGTTCATCTTGCTGACTTCGCCGTTTAGCTACTAATCCCTTTTGAATTAAACGTTTAGTATGCTCTGACGCAGTATTGTGAGAGACAGACAAGTATTCAGCCAAAGCCCCTATTGTTGCTTCACCTTGCTTTTCAA
>NZ_JAVAXX010000142.1:0-16304 GCF_042709275.1 Bacillus sp. LR_5
AGGAATTTGTTTCTATTTTAAATGATGCAAATATTCTCCTACATCAGAAGAAGAGGAAATGGTACCAAAAAATCCTAGGGTTCCGAAGTGGTAAGTGGTGGAAGAGAGCTATTGCTTCATTGGTTTACCTGCTGATATTACTGTTAACCTTTAACGCATTTTTTGGTGAAAACAATAAAGAAGCTAGCTCTGTAAAATCAAGTGATAAAACAGCTGTTTCAAAGACCGAACAAAAGGAAGAACAGACAGAAAATCAAAGCAAACAGGAAGGTAATGAACAACAAGATAATAAGAGTAAGAAAGAAGAAAAAGCAAAAAAGCAAGCAGAAGAGAAACGTAAGCAAGAGGAAGAAGCGCGATTAGCAGAAGAAAAACGCAAGCAAGAGGAAGAAGCGCGATTAGCAGAAGAAAAACGCAAGCAAGAGGAAGAAGCGCGACTAGCACAAGAAAAGCGTAAGCAAGAGAAAGAGATACAACAAGCAGAGGCACAAGAACAACAGACGAATGTCTATTACAAAAATTGTACCGTAGCACGGCAAGCTGGTGTTGCACCTATCCATTCTGGTGAACCGGGATATGCAAAACATCTTGACCGTGATGGTGATGGAATTGCTTGTGATCGCTAATTCATATATGGTTATCTAAAGAAAGAGAGAATACTGAAATATTCTCTCTTTTATTATTTTCAACAAACGTTAATCGTCATTTATATTTTTCCCTTTTATCCGCTCAATCACCTCATGCAGCCCCTCAGGCTTATAAAACTCCACCGGTGAACTGCCTTTCTCAAACGAAATCGTCTCGGCTTCAATCAGCGCGACATAGCGCCCGTTTACTTTTGCGAGATGAATTGAATCGCCAAAATCCGCTAGCAATCCCTTAATCTCTGTTTCTCCGACTTTCATTTTCAGCTGGGCCTCTGGCGTGTGCTCGATGATTTGGGCGGAGGCTTCGATGACTTGATGGGTGTCGAGGCGCTCTTGGATTTCCCGTTTTTCGCTTGCTTCCCAAATTTCAATGTCGTGCTCGAACTGCTTCAGTTCTTCGCTGTTGTCTTCAAATGTCTCGTAGACGTGCTCTTGTACCATGTTCATGACCTGATTTTTCATGATTTCCGGCATCGATTCTCCGTACTCGACGAATTTCAGAAAGTCCTCAAAATAGCGGGCGTGCGAGGCCTGGTGGATTTTCAGTTCACCTTCCTCGACCATTCCTTCCTCTGGCATGTACGGATATTGGATGCTTTTCATGTTTTTTGTCGTGATCGCCATTTCGACTTTTTTAATGAGAGAAGACGCGTCAGAGATGCGGGCGACCTTCGGCTCAAAATCACATTTCATAATGAAGATAAATGACTCGTCAAAGTATTTTCTCGGCACGGCCGAAGCGACGAGAAACACGCCGCCGCGAACCGCGCTTGTGTCAAGGTACGTGCGGACGAACTGCTCGCTCAGCTCATTGAAGTCTTCTTTTGTTTCCGCCAGACGCGCGCGGTTGAACATGTTGTAGTTTGGGTTGGAATCGAGCTCGTGGCCGGGCTCGACGATAAAATGGCCGATTTTCGTCGGGACCTGCTCGGACTGCGGATGGCGGTCTGCTTTCCGTTTGACGATTTTTTTCAGTTCCCCGTCGAGAAAGTCCTTTAGCTCGCTTTCTTCAAATTCGCCCGTATCAAGGGTCTGGAAGTGCTTGAACTGCTTGTTCGCCTGCTCATCTTTGCCTTCCACCTGTATGACATAAAAGGATAAAAACCGAATTTCAAAATCCATATATAAACTCACCTTATTCGCGTATTGTACAGCTTCTCAAGTATAGAAAAAACAGCGATCATGCGTCAATTGGGAGAACGGAATAATCATGACCATGAAAGGGAAATGTAGTCAAATAGAAGGCATCTCATACGGAAAGGAATGGTTCGATGAAGGAAACAAGCCCGATTCCTCAACCGAAGACGTTTGGACCGCTCGGCAATTTGCCTTTAATTGATAAAGACAAGCCGACGCTTTCGCTGATCAAACTGGCGGAAGAACAGGGCCCGATTTTTCAAATCCATACACCCGCGGGCACGACCATTGTAGTGTCCGGCCACGAATTGGTGAAAGAGGTTTGTGATGAAGAACGGTTTGATAAAAGCATTGAAGGCGCCTTGGAAAAGGTTCGCGCATTTTCCGGTGACGGATTGTTTACGAGCTGGACGCATGAGCCTAACTGGAGAAAAGCGCACAACATTTTGATGCCGACGTTCAGCCAGCGGGCCATGAAGGACTATCATGAGAAAATGGTCGATATCGCTGTTCAGCTCATTCAAAAATGGGCAAGGCTCAACCCGAATGAAGCAGTCGATGTCCCGGGAGATATGACCCGGCTGACGCTCGACACCATTGGGCTATGCGGGTTTAACTACCGCTTTAACAGTTACTACAGAGAAACGCCCCACCCGTTTATCAACAGCATGGTGCGGGCGCTTGATGAAGCGATGCATCAAATGCAGCGGCTTGATGTTCAAGATAAGCTTATGGTCAGAACAAAGCGGCAATTCCACCATGATATTCAAACGATGTTTTCGTTAGTCGACAGCATTATTGCAGAGCGCAGATCGAATGGAGACCAGGATGAAAAAGATTTGCTCGCCCGCATGCTGAATGTGGAAGATCCGGAAACGGGTGAAAAGCTCGACGACGAAAATATCCGCTTTCAAATTATTACGTTTTTGATTGCCGGCCATGAAACAACGAGCGGCCTGCTTTCCTTTGCGACTTATTTTTTATTGAAGCATCCTGACAAACTGAAAAAGGCGTATGAAGAGGTCGATCGGGTGCTGACAGATGCAGCGCCGACCTATAAACAAGTGCTGGAGCTTACATACATACGGATGATTTTAAATGAATCACTGCGCTTATGGCCGACAGCTCCGGCTTTCAGCCTTTATCCAAAAGAAGACACAGTCATTGGCGGGAAATTTCCGATCACGACGAATGACAGAATTTCTGTGCTGATTCCGCAGCTTCATCGTGATCGAGACGCTTGGGGAAAGGACGCAGAAGAATTCCGGCCGGAACGGTTTGAGCATCAGGACCAGGTGCCTCATCATGCGTACAAACCATTCGGAAATGGACAACGGGCCTGTATCGGCATGCAGTTTGCCCTTCATGAAGCCACACTTGTGTTAGGCATGATTCTAAAATATTTCACATTGATTGATCATGAGAATTATGAGCTTGATATCAAACAAACCTTAACACTTAAGCCGGGCGATTTTCACATCAGGGTTCAAAGCCGTAATCAGGATGCCATTCATGCAGACGTCCAGGCAGCTGAAAAAGCCGCGTCTGATGAGCAAAAGGAGAAAACGGAAGCAAAGGGCACATCAGTCATCGGTCTTAACAACCGCCCGCTTCTCGTGCTGTACGGCTCAGATACCGGCACCGCAGAAGGCGTCGCCCGGGAGCTTGCGGATACTGCCAGTCTTCACGGCGTAAGGACAGAGACAGCACCTCTGAACGACCGGATTGGAAAGCTGCCGAAAGAGGGAGCGGTTGTCATTGTGACCTCGTCTTATAATGGAAAACCGCCAAGCAATGCCGGACAATTCGTGCAGTGGCTTCAAGAAATCAAACCGGGTGAGCTTGAGGGCGTCCATTACGCGGTATTTGGCTGCGGCGACCACAACTGGGCGAGCACGTATCAATACGTGCCGAGATTCATTGATGAGCAGCTTGCGGAGAAAGGCGCGACTCGGTTTTCTGCGCGCGGAGAAGGTGATGTCAGCGGTGATTTTGAAGGGCAGCTTGACGAGTGGAAAAAAAGCATGTGGGCGGACGCCATTAAGGCATTCGGACTGGAGCTGAATGAAAACGCCGATAAGGAACGAAGCACGCTAAGCCTTCAGTTTGTCAGAGGGCTGGGCGAGTCTCCGCTGGCTAGATCGTACGAAGCCTCTCACGCATCCATTGCCGAAAATCGTGAACTCCAGTCCGCGGACAGCGATCGAAGCACCCGCCATATCGAAATCGCATTGCCGCCGGATGTTGAATATCAAGAGGGCGACCATCTTGGCGTATTGCCAAAAAACAGCCAAACCAATGTCAGCCGGATTCTTCACAGATTCGGTTTGAAGGGAACCGACCAAGTGACATTGTCGGCAAGCGGCCACAGTGCGGGGCATCTGCCATTGGGCCGGCCTGTCAGCCTGCATGATCTTCTCAGCTACAGCGTCGAGGTGCAGGAAGCAGCCACAAGAGCGCAAATACGTGAACTGGCGGCATTTACAGTGTGTCCGCCGCATAGGCGTGAATTAGAAGAACTGTCAGCAGAGGGTGTTTATCAGGAGCAAATATTGAAAAAACGAATTTCCATGCTGGATCTGCTTGAAAAGTACGAAGCGTGCGACATGCCGTTTGAACGATTTTTAGAGCTTTTACGTCCGTTAAAACCGAGATATTATTCAATTTCAAGCTCTCCAAGAGTGAATCCGCGGCTAGCATCGATCACAGTCGGCGTCGTGCGCGGCCCTGCGTGGAGCGGCCGTGGCGAATACAGGGGCGTGGCTTCAAATGATTTAGCTGAGCGCCAAGCCGGTGATGATGTCGTGATGTTTGTCCGCACACCAGAATCCCGGTTTCAGCTTCCGGAAGACCCTGAAACGCCAATCATTATGGTCGGACCAGGCACGGGAGTCGCGCCATTCCGCGGTTTCCTTCAAGCCCGCGAAGTTTTAAAGCGGGAAGGGAAAACGCTCGGTGAAGCTCATCTCTATTTTGGATGCAGGAACGATCGTGATTTTATATACCGCGATGAGCTTGAGCAGTTTGAAAAAGACGGAATCGTCACTGTCCACACAGCCTTTTCCCGTAAAGAAGGCATGCCGAAAACGTATGTCCAGCATGTCATGGCTGCCCATGCAGAAACGTTAATATCAATTTTTGATCGCGGAGGCAGGCTTTATGTATGCGGTGACGGCAGCAAAATGGCCCCGGATGTGGAGGCGGCACTGCAAAAGGCGTATCAGTCTGTTCATGGCACCGGGGAGCAAGAAGCGCAAAACTGGCTGAGACATCTGCAGGATACCGGTATGTACACCAAAGATGTCTGGGCAGGGATATAGATAAAGAAGACTGGGAACATCCAGTCTTTCAGCGTGTCGGCAAACCCTCGCATTCGTTGTCAGGACTGCGCTTCGGTGCTCAATGCGAAGTGGATCAACGGCTAAATTCTCAGGCGTCCTGCCTAAACGCCGTCGTCATCACATCCTGTGAATATCCGCTCCTATGCTCGTCCTTCCTAGACTTCAAGGGTTTTCAATCACGCTGAAAAGATGACAAAATCCTAAAATGAAAACCATTTTAGGATTTTGTCAACAATCTGGAAGACTGGAGACATCCAGTCTTTTTTGTCCTTTCGAAAAAATGGTGATCGCGCTAAACATTGATGCATACAATAACTTCAGTTCGCCGGAAGGGCGGGCTGTCTGCAAAACCTATTTTTCGTTTTTGCTAGTTTATGTTATTCTTATACTCGGTATCTATTTCTTTTTTCAAAGGCACACATGACAAAAGAAATCCTTTTTTTATTTCCGAGAAAAAAATGTGAAACGAAATGAAGGTTTCTTTCGTCCAGTGATTGGTTTCCAAATGGTTGTAATAAAAATGATATGGTGCGAAACATAAATATTCCGGCTTGCCGCGGTGTATTTCTTGTTGTGTGATGCCTTGATTTTGTTTGGAAAGAAGGAATTGGAAGGCAGGATATAAAGAGCAGGTAAATATGAATGAAGAACTTAAAGTGTTTAAGAAAGTAGAGGTTGCCATGAAGAAACTTTTTTCTTACAAACTTAGCTTTTTTGTGCTGGCTGTTATACTGTTTTGGGCAAAAACGTATTTATCCTACAAGACTGAGTTTAATCTTGGGGTAAAAGGCACAACTCAGGAGATCCTCCTGATATTTAACCCATTCTCAAGCGCCGTCTTCTTTTTAGGACTGGCTTTGCTGGCGAAAGGGCGTAAATCAGCCATTATTATGCTGATTATCGATTTCTTGATGACATTTGTGTTATATGCAAATATTTTATTCTATCGTTTCTTTGACGATTTCTTGACGTTCCCGAACATTAAACAGTCTGGAAACGTTGGAAACATGGGAGACGGGATTTTCAGTATCATGGCCGGTCATGATATTTTCTATTTCTTAGATATTATCATTTTGATTGCGGTATTGATCTGGAGACCTGAATTAAAAGAATACAAAATGAAAAAACGCTTTGCATCTTTAGTGATCCTTTCTGGGATCGCACTGTTTTTCATCAACCTGCACTATGCGGAAAAAGACCGTCCGCAGCTGCTGACAAGAACGTTTGACCGCAATTATATTGTGAAATATTTAGGTTTATACAACTACACCATTTATGACGGTGTACAGACGGCTCAAACAGAAACGCAACGGGCCTATGCAAGCAGCGATGATTTAACAAGCGTCGAGAATTACACGACGTCTCATTATGCAAAACCGAACGCCGAGTACTTCGGCTCTGCCAAAGGCAAAAATATCATTAAAATTCACCTCGAAAGCTTCCAGTCATTCCTGATTGACTACAAGCTAAACGGTGAAGAGGTGACGCCTTTCTTAAATAAACTTGCGCACGGCGGGGAAGATGTGACGTATTTTGATAACTTCTTCCATCAGACAGGCCAGGGAAAAACATCTGATGCCGAGCTGACAATGGATAACTCGATCTTCGGTCTTCCTGAAGGCTCCGCGTTTGTGACGAAAGGCGAAAACACTTACCAGTCGCTTCCTGCGATTTTAGACCAGAAGGAAGGCTATACAAGCGCCGTCCTGCATGGTGATTACAAATCGTTCTGGAACCGTGACCAGATTTACAAACATATCGGATATGACAAGTTCTTCGACGCAAGCACGTATGATATGTCAGATGAAAATGTGATTAATATGGGGCTTAAGGATAAGCCGTTCTTTACAGAATCGATTCCAAAGCTTGAATCTCTTAAACAGCCATTTTATGCGCATTTGATTACATTGACAAACCATTATCCGTTTAACCTTGATGAAAAAGACGCGTCTCTTAAAAAAGCGACAACTGGCGATAACACAGTTGACAGCTACTTCCAGACAGCGCGTTACCTTGACGAAGCGCTTGAGCAATTCTTCAAGGAGCTGAAGGAAGCCGGGCTGTATGACAACTCAGTCATCATGATTTACGGTGACCATAACGGTATTTCTGAAAACCATAACCGAGCGATGAAAGAGATTCTTGGAAAAGAGATCACAGATTATCAAAACGCACAGAACCAGCGTGTGCCGCTGATGATCCGCGTTCCTGGCAAAAAAGGCGGAGTGAACCATACGTATGGCGGCGAAATTGACGTCATGCCGACACTTCTGCACTTAGAAGGAATTGATTCTCAGAAATATATCAACTTTGGTACTGATTTATTCTCTAAAGACCACGACGATACGGTGGCATTCAGAAACGGAGACTTCGTAACGCCGAAGTACACATCAGTCGACAATATCATTTATGATACGAAGACTGGTGAAAAACTGAAAGCAAATGAAGAAACGAAGAATCTGAAAACAAGAGTGAACCAGCAGCTGAGCCTTTCAGACAGTGTCCTGTACAAAGACTTGCTGAGGTTCCATAAACTAAATGATTTCAAAGCCGTTGATCCGTCAGACTATCATTACGGCAAGGAAAAAGAAATCAAATAAGATGAAAAAGAGCCTTGAGCGGGCGCATTGCCTTCGCTCAAGGCTCTTTTTTTGGTTATACAACCAACTTGAAAAAATAGATTCCATTTGGTCACCAAGGCTGGCTTTCTCTCATATCATTACAGTAGATTTTGAAACCGGATTGAAATCGGACAAATTATCGGGGAAATGCCTTGATAGATTGTGAAGATGTACCAGGTTTCGAACTCAATATTCATAGAGATGAGGGGTAGAGATGAAAGCGGTCATTCTCTGCGGCGGAAAAGGAACGAGAATGAGTGAAGTCACGAATGACATTCCTAAACCGCTCGCCATGATAGGCGGCAAACCGATTCTATGGCATATTATGAAAATTTATCAGTACTACGGAGTAAACGAGTTTATTCTGCTGTTGGGCTATAAAGGAGAAAAAATCAAGGAATACTTTCTCGACTATGAATGGAAGCACAACAGCCTGACACTCGACAGCTCTACGGGAGAGGTACAGATGCTGGGGCAGCCTGAAACGTGGAAAATTACGTTTTTGGAGACTGGGGAAGATACGCTGACAGCCGGAAGAATCTTGCAGGCGAAAGACTATATCGGTGATGAAACATTTCTGCTCACCTATGGGGACGGGCTGGCCAATATCAATCTTTTCCATCTCATCAGCTATCATCAGACAAAAGGTGCTGCCGCGACTGTCACCGGGATTGACAAAGTCTCGCAGTTTGGCACCTTGACAGTTGAGGACGGCATGGCGAAAACATTTTCTGAGAAGACATCAAGTGACGGAATCATCAACGGCGGATTCTTCGTTCTCAGTCCAAAGGTTTTCGATTATTTGCCTAAAGACGGAAACACGATGTTCGAAGATGAACCGCTGAAGAATCTTGCTAAAGATGGGGAGCTTGCTGTGTACCGCCATTACGGATTTTGGACGGCCATCGATACGTATAAAAATCTCTTAGAAGTCAACAAAATGTGGAATCAAGGACAACAAGTATGGAAGGTATGGTGAATCGATTTGAGTTTCTGGAAAAATAAAAACGTATTTGTCACGGGATGCACAGGTCTTTTAGGAAGCTATTTGGTGAAAGAGCTGATCGATCAGGGCGCAAATGTTACGGGGCTTGTCAGGGATCATGTGCCTCAATCCAATCTTTATCAGGGAGAACATATCAAGAAAATGAATATCGTGCGGGGCTCTCTTGAGGACTTGGCTGTGATTGAACGTGCGCTTGGCGAGTATGAGATCGACACTGTCTTTCATCTCGCTGCACAAGCGATTGTCGGCGTAGCAAACCGCAACCCGATTTCTACCTTTGAAGCGAATATCCTCGGCACCTGGAATATTCTCGAAGCCTGCCGCAAGCATCCGTTAATTAAGCGGGTCATTGTCGCTTCAAGTGATAAAGCTTACGGCGATCAAGAAAACCTTCCATACGATGAAAACATGCCGCTGGAAGGCAAGCACCCGTACGACGTCTCAAAAAGCTGCGCAGATCTGATCAGCCACACCTATTTTCACACGTACGGGCTTCCGGTCTGCATTACGCGCTGCGGAAACTTATACGGCGGCGGAGATTTGAACTTCAACCGCATCATTCCTCAGACGATTCAGCTTGTGCTGAACGGGGAAGCGCCGGAAATCCGAAGCGACGGCACATTTGTACGGGACTACTTCTATATCGAAGACGCCGTTCAGGCTTATCTTCTTCTTGCAGAAAAAATGGAAGAAAACAATCTTGCCGGAGAGGCCTTTAACTTCAGCAATGAGATCCAGCTGACCGTACTTGAACTGGTAGAGAAAATATTAAAGAAAATGAACAGTAATCTGAAACCTAAGGTGCTGAATCAGGGAAGCAATGAAATCAAACATCAATATTTATCCGCGGAAAAAGCAAGAAAGCTGCTGAATTGGACACCGGCCTACACTATTGATGAGGGACTTGAAAAAACGATTGAGTGGTATACGGAATTCTTCAAAAAGTAATGTGAAACGAGGTGAACAAGACTGTGACCAGCGCGTATTGCACCGTTTTATCAAAAGGAAGATTATATCAGGCAGTCGCTTTGTTTAAGTCGTTAGAGCAAGTTGATCAAGACAGTCCCATTTTTATACTTTGCATGGATGAAGATACGCACCGCGTGTTACAGAAGCTGAAGATGAAGCAGCTGAACCTTGTGCCGGTGGCCGCTCTTGAAAATGAAATGCTGCTGAAGCTGAAGGAAACTAGAGATCAAAGTGAGTATTGCTGGACGATGAAGCCGATCTTTCTGCAAGCTGTGCTGAACAGCAATCCTGAGCTGGAGCGCGTGACGTATATTGACGGGGATCTCTTTTTCTATGCAGATCCATCGCCGATTTTTGAAAACCAGCCGGACTGCTCGGTGCTGCTTTCACGGGGGGATATTGTAATCCCTTCTTTTGAGAAAGAGCAGATTGACATGCTGCAGCGTCTTTTAGGCAGATATAATTCCGGGTTTATCAGCTTCAAGCATGATGATGCAGGCACGGATTGCTTGGAGTGGTGGAAGGAACGCTGTCTTGAGGAATGCAAAAATGCACCGGGTGAAGGGAAATTCGGTGATCAGGGCTATTTGGATTATATGTCTGAGCTGTTTCCGAATGTGTGTGACATTACAACACCCGGCGTGAACATCGGCCATTGGAATTATGGACAGCATACGTTTTCCTGGAAAGATGGCCGGATCGTGCTGGAGGATGGCAGTCCGCTGATCTTTTATCATTTCAGCGGATACCGAATCGTCAGCATCAATGAAATCAAACAGATTCATGAAACAACCCGCACAGATCTGCCGTTTGTGCATGAACTGTATCAAGAGACACTGCCGCATATCATTCAGCACATCAAAACGTTAGACCCTGAATTTAACGGTTTTGCTTCAAAAGATGACAACAAATAAATGAGTAAATACAGGAAGTGAAAATGAAGTGAAAGCAAGCGTTATTATTCCTGCATATAATTCGAAGGAGCGTCTTTACAACAGCCTTCTGTCATTAAACCAGCAGGAGTGCGATGAAGAATTCGAAGTCATTGTAGCGGACAATGGCTCTGAGGACGGGACGCTCTCGATGCTTGAGTCATTTCAAGCTGATTTTCCGCTGATCTTTACACGGATTAAAGAAAACAGGGGCATTGCGTACGGACGAAATCAGGCGCTTCGCAATGCCAGAGGAGACATCCTGATTTTCCATGACAGCGATATGCTTGCGGCAAAGGACCTTGTGGCAAAACATATTAAAGCCCATGAGAACGAAGAGAATCTCGTCGTGTGCGGGTTGTTTTGGAAACGGATCTACAGTTTTTACTATGAACGATTTGAAGAAGAACATAAGGAACAGCTCGCAAAGCTCACAGGTGAAATGCCGAAGAAAGACAAACAAAAGCTGCTGGAGGAAGCGGACATCAAAAACGGAAGCTTTCTTGATAAAAGCTTTGACCTCGATACCGACTTTATAGACGTGCTCAAGAAGATTTTAGATGAGTACGGCGATGACTTGAAAGGCTATCATATGCCATGGCGCTTTTTTATCACGAATAATTCCTCTGTGAAACGCAAGCATGTGGTTGACCTCGGTTTATTTGACGAAGGCATTGTGCGGTACGGGTTTGAGGATTATGACCTCGGGATCAGGCTTCATCAGGCCGGATTGACCTTCAGGCTTCGCCGCGATATTGTCAGTGTTCATCAGGAACATCCAAGCAATTGTAAGTCTGTAGACGATATTCGGGCAAACATTGCCTATATGTGCGATAAATACAACAATATCCGCTCCTTAGACGTTCATCTCGCTTTTAATGGTCCGTTCCCGCCTGATATGACGAACAGAATCATGGCTGATATTCAAAAGCTGCTGGAATCACAGAAATATGATATGCTGCTGAATCTGTTTCTTGAGCTTCTGCATGTTGTTAAAGAGCGCAACATTGATCCGGATTGGCGAAAGAAATCCCCAAGGGTGACGGCGAAAAGCTTTGATTTACAAACTGTCCGCAAGCTTCTGCCTAAGGCGAAGAAAAAGCTAGGCGTGAACGATTTTGCCAACGCACTGTATGCGCTTGTCAACGATTTGCTGCACGTGGATCTTAGATCATTGGATGTGGTATAAGTGAGTACATTTCATTTTTCAACGATAGTGTCAAGGACACATATCTTTAAGCTCATGCCTATGATTCATTCTCTCCATGAGCATTGCGATGATTTTCATTTATATGTGCTGTGTGTCGACCAGAAAGCGTATGAATTGCTTCAGCACGTGCCATGGGAGCATGTAACCTTTGTGCAGCTGCATGAAATGGAAGACCCGGAGCTGCTGAAAGCGAAAAGCAACAGAACGTTTCATGAATATTGCTGGACGTTAAAGCCCGCCTTTTTGTTTCATGTGATGAGCAAGTGGGATGACGCTGAATACTTTGCCCATATGGATACGGATCTATTTTTCTTTTCTGATCCGGCACGTATTTTTGCAGAAAACCCAACGGCGTCTCTGTATTTGACTGATCATCGTAATTCGCCGCGCTTCATGTCCTACTACGACCGAACCGGACGCTTTAATACAGGCTTTGTCGGTGCCGGTAATACAAAGGAAGCATATGAAGCGGTGTGGCAGTGGAGACAGGACTGTATTGAATTTTGCACGGTCGAAATGGATACGGAACGAAAGACATATGGTGATCAAAGATATGTGGAGAAATGGCCGGAGCAGTTTAAAGGTGTTCATGTTGTCAAATCAATAGGAGCCAATACAGCGCTTTGGAATATCGAAAACTATAAGGTCGGGCAAAAGGACGGCCGCGTGTATATAGATGAAACGCCGCTGATTTTCTATCATTTCTCTGGGTTTACACTGGTGACAGAAAAAGAGTTTAATCTTTGCTGGTACTACCGGATTGAAGACGAAGCGACAATTGAGATGATTTATATGCCGTATATATTAAATCTGAAAAGATGGATTGATGAAATACAGTCGGCGTTTCCGGACTTTGCGGATGGCTTTATCCCGAAGCACGCAGTGCCTGACACTCATTTTATCCAGCTGGATTAAAAAACCCCCTGCCGCCTGGCAGGGGTTTTTTCAGCTATGCCATTCTCTCAGCTTCTGGTCACTTGGCAATAGGAAGGCAAGGATGCCGAGAACAGGGAGAAAGGCAATGGCGATCATCGTCGGGGTCAGGCCCGCGGCGTCAATCAGAGCGCCCAGCGCCACAGCGCCGATTGCGCCCATCCCGAAGGCAAGCCCGACGGTTAAACCGGACATTGTGCCGATTTTTCCAGGAACTAGCTCCTGTGCGTAGACGACCGTTACAGAAAAGCTCGACATCAGAACCAAGCCAATCAATGCGAGCACGCCATAGGCGAGAACCGGGCCGGCAAATGGCAGCACAATCGCCAGCGGCGCCGAGCATAACAGCGAACCGAGGATAACGAAGCGTTTTCCAAAACGGTCTGCAAGCGGGCCGCCGAGAAACGTGCCGATTGCGCCGAACAGCAAGAAGACAAAAATATAGCTTTGTGCCTGCTGAATGCTTACGTGATAGGTATCCATCGCGTAAAACGTGTAAAAGTTACCGATCGCACTCGTATACCAAGAACGAGCAAAAATGAGAAATATAATAATAATAAGAGCAGATACAACAGATTTGGTGATGGCCGTGTTTTCAGCCGTTTTCTTTTGTTTTCCTGATTTCTGGGCACGGCTGCCAAGACGTGAGGCGTACCATTTCGCAATATACATGAGAAACATAACAGCAAGCGCGGCGACAAGCGTGAACCAAACAGCGCCGAATTGCCCGAGCGGCACAAGGATCAGCGCGGTGATCAGCGGTGCCATCGCCTGGCCTGAGTTTCCGCCCACCTGATAAATCGATTGGGCGAGCCCGCGTTTTGTGCCGGCGGCCATATACGCCACACGGGAGCCCTCCGGATGGAAAATGGCCGAGCCTAATCCAATGAAAAACACACAGCATAAGATCGTTGCGAATGACGGGGCAAATGCAAGGCCCAAAATGCCAAGCATGCTGGCGGTCAAACCGACTGGCAGCGCATACGGCCGCGGCCGTTTATCGGTATACCAGCCGACAACAGGCTGCATGACGGACGACACCATGTTTAATGTGAAAGCGATGATGCCAAGCTGTGTAAACGTCAGGCTCATGGAGCGCTCCAAAATAGGGAACATGGCCGGAATCACAGCCTGAAGCGAATCGTTGAGCATATGGCAAATTCCGATAATAATCAAAATCGGATACACCGTGGTGCCTGGTTTTTGAACTGTTTTTTCTTTTAACGGGGCGGCGATAGCCAATTGAGTCTCCTCCTAACATATATAACCAAAGCATACCACCATATTATTCATAAGGTGAAGAATTTATCAAGAGGAAAAAAGATTCTTATGAAAGAAATACCGTCAGCCTGATTAGCAGCTGACGGTATTTTCGATATTCAAAATGTGATATAGCTCTTCAAGCTTACGAATCTCATAGGTTGGTATGATCTCTGGCACATTCGGCTTCATGTCAGGGTTCATCCAGCAAGTATCAAGCCCGGCGAGCTGTCCGCCTTTGATATCAGCAGTTAGTGAATCCCCGATGATTAATGTGTGCTCTGCTGAAAATTGAGGAATCCGTTCAAACACGTAATCGAAATATTCCTTCATCGGCTTTTGGAAGCCTGTGTCTTCAGAAACGAAAATGTCTTTGAAGAATGGAAATAATCCTGAATCACGGAGACGCTTATATTGTGTGTTAGACACGCCGTTTGTCACGATGTACAAATCATACTGTTGCTGCAGATTTGAGATGAGATCAAATGCACCGTCAATAAGCTGATGTCCTTCTTCAAGAAAGCGGCGGTATTTTTGCTCAAGCAAGGCGCCGTCCGCCTCGTAACCGTACTCCTTGAGCAAAGCGGAAAAACGCGTGTTTACGACTTCATCCCGTGTCATCTTACCTTCTTCAAAGGCTCTCCAGAGACCTTGATTGATAGTTTTATACTGCGCCTTCATGTCATTTGTTAAAGGAATGTTCTGATCTTCAAACAGCAAACGCAGGGCTAAAGCTTCTGCCGCTTGAAAATCAAGGATGGTATCATCTACATCAAATAATAAAGTGCGGTATTGTTTCATCTGTGTGTCTCCCTTTCTCATGCGTACTCAAAGTATAGCACATAAAAAAAGGAAAAAGCCGGCGGGTGAGGCACCGCCGGCTAAAAAGAGATTATTTGTTTAATAAGCTGTGTTTTCTCGAATATAGGAAATAAACGAGCGTTCCGACAGCGATCCAGATGACAAATGAAAGCCATGTGACGCCGGGAAGGCTGTACATGAACCAAAGGCAGATGCCTGCGCTGATAATCGGCACAACCGGAACGAACGGCACTCTGAAGGACGCCTTGATTTCAGGATGTTTCTTTCTTAGCACAATGACAGCAATAGATATGACCGTAAACGCGGCAAGTGTTCCCATGTTCACCAGGTGGGCCAGCGTTCCGAGGTTAATAAAGCCGGCGATTCCCGCTGCAACGATCCCTGTCAGCCATGTGTTGCGGAACGGGGTTTTAAATGACGGATGAACCTTTGCGAACAATCCAGGCAGAAGGCCGTCTCTGCTCATGGCAAATGTCAAACGAACCTGAGCGTACAGCAAAGCGAGCATCACCGTCGTAATCCCGATAATCGCACCGACAGAAATAATTCCGGCAACAGCGTCCTGTCCGACGAATTTCAGCGCAAAGGATACAGGATCTCCGACATTCAATTTGGCATAAGGCATCATGCCTGTCAGCACAAGCGATACCGCGATGTACAGAACCGTACAGACGGCTAGAGCTGAAATAATGCCGACGGGCATGTTTTTTTGCGGATTTTTCACTTCCTCTGAAGCGTTAGAAACCGCGTCAAACCCAAGGTACGCGAAGAATACAGTGGCAGCGCTAAGAATGACGCCTTTCATCCCGAATGGCATAAAAGGAGACCAGTTGTCCGGTTTTACATAGCCGATGCCGACAATAATGAACAATAAAATGATCGCGATTTTCATCAGTACGATGACGTTGTTAAAGCGTGTGCTTTCCTTGACGCCTCTGCTGACAATCGCAGTGATGAGGAGAATGATCACCGCAGCCGGAAGATTAAATACGGCGCCCGCCGTGCTTCCCGGCGCTCCTGTCAGTGCAGCCGGAATATGAAGATTGAAGCCGGCAAGCAGTGATTGAAAATATGAAGACCAGCCGGTGGCAACCGCCGACAGTGCAATGACATATTCAAGCATGAGATCCCATCCGATCAAAAAGGCGAGCAGCTCTCCAAGTGTCACGTATGAGTATGAGTACACGCTTCCCGAAATCGGAATTGAAGACGAAAACTCAGCATAACAGAAAGCAGCCAGCGCACAGGCGAGCCCCGCTAAAATAAACGATATGATGAGGGCGGGACCTGCACCGGTCGCTGCCACTGTTCCTGTAATGACAAAAATCCCTGTACCGATGACACAACCGATACCGAGCAAGGTTAAATCAAATGCGCTTAACGTACGGGCAAGGCTTTTTGACTTGCTCTGCGCACTCAATGTTTC
>NZ_JAVAXX010000143.1:0-16198 GCF_042709275.1 Bacillus sp. LR_5
TCAATATAATCATGAAATAGGGAATGAATGAAATGATGGATAAAACTAAAATACTTATTATTGAAGATGACGAAGCAATAGCTGATCTACTTTCATACGGGCTTGCGCAGGAAGGTTTTCAAACGTGTACTGAGGCTAACGGCGCTTTAGGGTTGAAACAGCTAGATCAATTCAAACCCGATCTTCTGCTGCTCGATTGGATGCTGCCAGATTGCAGCGGATTGGATATCTGTAAAATAGTGACCCATCGCTATAATATCCCTATCCTTATGATCACCGCAAAGTCAGACATCACCGATAAAGTACTTGGGTTGGAATTTGGGGCCGATGATTATATTACAAAGCCATTTGACTTACGCGAGGTTATTGCTAGAATTCGTACGATACTTAGGCGTCTTGAACAAGCTAACCACGTTCATGATCGAGGAACGTCTAATGAGGAACCTATTCAGTTTAAAAATATTGTGATCATCCCAGACGAAAGAATAGTAAAAAAAGACGGGATCATTGTTGATTTGACTCCTAAAGAATTCGATCTGCTTAAGACGTTGATTGACCATCGGGGGAAAATCTTTACACGTTCAGAGCTGTTGGAATTTATCTGGGGATATGATTTTGCCGGGGATACACGTACGGTAGATACTCATATTCAAAGACTCCGTAAAAAACTGAATGCAAGTGACTTGATTAAAACAGTATTTGGCATCGGATATAAATGTGAGAAGCAGGAGGAGTAGAGAGTGTTACGGACCATCAAGGGTAAATTCATTATTGGTTTTTTTCTGATTTTCTCTCTCTCTTTCCTTGTGCTCAATCAAACGGTCAAGAGCGTCATTAGGTCAAGTAATGAAAAAATTGTGACCTCAGATTTAATAGAGTTGAAAAAAAACAGTATCGTGTATATCAACCAAGCGTTTTTAATCAATCATTATAAAAACAATGAACTATACTTCGGCGATATGGCTGATGAAATAGTGGAAAGTTTAACTCATTCAACCGGAAGCAATGTAGGTGTTTATAGCGTGGATGGCAATTTGTTGTCTTCTTCTAATAAAACGGTGTTTTCGCAAGGTATTGATGAGGACCTAGAAAAAGCGATTAACGGAAAAAATGCTTATCACATCACCTATGATCGAAATAAAGCACAGGTATTTTTCTCTTATCCAGTTGTCATTGATGGTGCAAAAGTTGGCATATTACGCTTTTCTAAAGATTTTAATCTGCTTTACAAACAAAGTGGAGAGATTTTAAATATTATTTTTTATATCGCCCTTGCGATATTTGTGGCGGCGTTCCTTTTCTCTTATATACTTTCCAGACATATCACGATACCAATCGTCAAGCTGACAGAGGCTACCTCAGAAGTCAAAAAAGGAAAGCTGGATGTGGATATCCACTTTCCTAGAAAAGATGAAATTGGCCAGCTTACTATTAATTTCAATGATATGATTACCAGAATTCGAGATCAAATTTCAACCATCGAAAAAGATCGGGATCGGTTGAAGGAACTTAACGAGCAGGAAAAACGTTTTTTTGACAATATGACCCATGAGCTGAAAACACCTTTGACTTCTATTCAAGGCTATGCGGAAATCATAAAAGAAAAAGGGGAATCAGATCCGAAGTTTTTTAATAAAGGAATGAATCATATTGTTGAAGAAAGCCGGCGTCTGCACAATTTGGTCATAAAACTTCTTGAGGTATCTCGAGAAACATCTAAAGATCGTCATTTCAATAGGATCGATGCAGGAACAATTTTGAAAGATGTATGCGAATCTATGAAATTTCGTGCAGAACGATATAACAAAAAGATCATCTGTGAAATGGACGAAGGCCTCTATGTGTATGGCCAAACGAATAGACTGCGCCAACTTTTTATTAATCTTCTGGACAATGCAATCAAATACAGTTTATCAAATTCAAAAATCATGATTAAGGCTAAAGCTGTTGGAGATCAGGTTCTTTTTATATTCAAGAATCCAAGTGATCCATATGATGACACCCAATACACTAAAGTGTTTCAGCCTTTTTATTCGATTAACCAAAAGGTCACGGAAGAAGGAAGTTTAGGCTTGGGTTTAAGCATAGTGAAAACAATTGTTGAGGAACATCGGGGAACAATCCAGATGTTCTACAAAGAAAACCATACAATAATCACGATTGAACTAGCTTACATGAAGGTTGAGAAATGATCATGAAGAACAAACAGTTTATTATTTTATTAGGAATTCTACTGATTTTCGTGATTTTTGTATCCAGTTATAATATGGGAAAAAGATCGGAGACCATTATCATTCCAAACAAGGAAGAAAATCAGAGTGAGGATGATCAGAAGTCCGGCTCCTTTCAAGTGAAGAAGATATATCGCCTCCCCAAAGCTGACCAGTTGCTTGGATGGTCTTCATCGAACGCTATAGTTGGTTTTTTCAAAGGAAATGACTCAACTGAACGTGAAGCGCATCATCTTCAGCGTCTTCCCTTCCCCTTTGAAAAACCTGAAACCCTGAAGAGCATCGAAAGCAATACTGCTAACCTAAAGATGTCTCCCGACGGGAAAAGTATCGTCGGATTAACGATGTCATCGGATAAGACAACATTAAATCTGATGTCATTGACGAACAGAAACAAAAAGGAAATAGCCAGCTTTCCTAGCAAGGATGCCTATGTACAAGATGTTTCATGGTCAAATAATGGAAAATACATTTGTTATCTTGTCATTGATCCTGCGAAAAATGGCCAGACTGCGGTCAATGTATTTCATATAGATTCTGGAACTCTCAAAACGTATCCATTGAAGAATCTTGATGACAAAGAGTCGCCTACAGCAGCGGCAATTTCTGATAATGGACGCAGTTTGCTGTTTACGATGTTACACGGGCAACAATATCGCATTATGACGGGGACCATTAGCGGTGATGGCATCACCATTCAGAACAAGCGGCAGAATAGCTATGACGGGCCTGTTTGGTTAAACAATGACAAATTTGTATTTTTAGGTACCGGAGAAACCTTATACGAATACGATCTCAGAAACAATGAGCTTTCTGTCCTGCTCGAAAATGTAGCTGTTTTCAAGATCTCAAACGACCGAAAGAAAATCGCTTACTCTTTATCTGATAAGGACAATACGTATGCAGGAAAACTGCAAGGGAAAAATATCCTGTACGCAGAACCAATATACCATGGCCCCAATCCATCAGAAATATATTGGAGTCCTGATGGCAGCAACCTGCTCGTTTATAACCAGAATCAGTATGCCTCAATAGAAAATTCATCAGTGCGATTTTTTGACGCTCACTCTTATATCATTACATTTAAATAATCTATGGTTTAAAACCTTATTTCTGTTGAATACGGAAATAAGGTTTTTTTATTGTGTCAGCAAGAGAATGAAAAAGTCCCGCTGCAGTATTCCTGCTTTTTTTGACATTTTGTTTACAAGTTGATCAAACTTCTGCGATATCTTCTATTTATAGTAAAAGAGCATCATTACTATCAAACTTTGTTTCCAAAGTTTCATTCTTATCTATGTGACTAGTTTTGATATTTACAATTGAGGAGTTGGAAAAAGTGTCAAATTCACCAAGAAGGGACCGTAAATTAAATCAAATAGGCAAAATAGGTTTTGGGATATTGATTATTCTAGGTGTCACTTTATTATGCATTTCTTGGAAAGCACTTGCTGGTCCAAAGCAGGAACCAATAAAAGAAAGTGCCGCTACTTCTGAGCAAATGCACAAAGATAAGAACAAAAATACAGCACAGAAAAAGGAGGAACAAAAAACATCACCTGAAATCGGAAAGGTGGTCTATTTAACATTTGATGACGGACCAAACCCTGCTGCATCAGAGAAAATTATGGATTTGCTCCATAAATACAATGCTAAAGGAACGTTTTTCATGTTAAAACCTAATATCGAGCGAAATCCTGCTCTTGTGAGAAAAATGGTAGAAAGCGGTCACTCTGTTGGGTCTCACGGCGTGACGCATCAGGTTTCCGAAATCTATAAATCCCCTGAAAGCTTTGCGACAGAAATGAACGATACGCTGGACTATATCAAAGATACAACCAAAGTCAACACACATTTGATACGAGCACCTTACGGGTCAAAGCCTTACATTACCGGCCCATTTAGAGAAGTTGTTAAGCGTGATCATTTTAATCTATGGGATTGGACAGTTGATTCAGAAGACTGGAAATACACTCACGGCGAATTTGTAAAAAATACAATTCAACAAGTAAACAATCTTGTAGGGAAAGAGCCGCTTGTTGTATTAATGCATGAAAAACCGACTACTGCGGCATATCTAGAAGAATTATTAAAATATTTCCGCGAAAGCGGCTACGACATGAAAGCAATCCATGATTCAATAAAGCCGGTACAATTCAGATTCAATTGAAGTAAAAGTCTAAAGTATCTTATATGAACTAAAAAATATCACGGAGATAAAGGAATTATTTATGAGAGAACCGTTAACCTGTATACCACAATTTCATTCCAAAAATATCTGAGATACGAAGCATAAGATACAGTGCATAACAATTTGTATTAGAATCTACCAATTGTTTAGAAAGGATTATGATAGTGAAAATCGGGAGAAGGAAACTGAAAATGCATACTATTATATTGTTTATTCTAGCCCTCTTGTTAACCATTGGAGGCCTGACTTGCTACAGTATTTACCGCAACGTAGCAAAATCAGTCAATCATATGTATGAACCTCTAGATAAAGATTCCAAGCAACAAGATGCTGATATCGGGCATGACCCTATATCCATTCTTTTGCTGGGAATAGATGAGCGTCCCGGTGATAAGGGACGCCCTGATTCGATGATCGTTCTGACGGTAAATCCAGAGACGAAAACATCGACAATGGTAAGTATACCGCGTGATACCAGGGTATTTATGCGATCAAAGAATACCAATATTAAAATGAACTCAGCATATACTTACGAGGGAATTGAAGGTACCGTTCAAACCGTCGAACAATTTTTAAACATTCCAATCAATTACTATATCAAAGTAAATATGGAAGGTTTTAAAGATATTGTAGATGCCATTGGCGGAATAACAGTGCATAATGATTTCCCTTTCACCCTTGAAGGAGTGCATATACCAAAAGGGGAACAGCACCTTGATGGAAAGGTTGCTCTTACATATGCACGGATGAGAAAAGAAGATCCCCGCGGTGATTTTGGGCGCCAGCAGCGGCAGCGTGAAATTATTAATGAAATTATTCACGAAGGCGCACAATTAAAATCACTAAAAAACTATCAAGGAATTTTGACTGCCTTAGAAAAAAATATTCAAACAAACTTAACACTTGATAAAATGATCGATATTCAACGTTCTTATAAAGAAGCCGTTCAACATGTGAAACAGATCGAAATAAAAGGTGAGGATAAAAAAATAGATCACTTATGGTATCATGTTGTAACTGATGAAACGAGAAAGGACTTATCCAAAAAACTTCGCCAGCAATTAAATCTAGAATCTTAAAATAAATGTATTCATAACCGCTTATTCAGATATTGAGAAGAGTTCTTATCTCTTCTCTCTTTTTTAGATCAATGTTTTACGATTTCCCGGAATAAAAAATAGAGTATTCGCTTACTGGCTTAAAGCCTAATTTAGCTGCCAATGTAATGGACGCATTGTTGCAAACATCACAATCCCAGCTAGGAATAATCCCGTTCTTCAGACAAAATTCTATAAATTCGCTTGCTACGCAATAAGCTAAACCCATACCTCTATATTCTTCAAGTGTATAGATATCCATTTCCGCACGATTATGTCCTAAAAATATAGAGGTACACTCACTCACAACATGATTGCCATGTAATACGGCAAACCCAAAGCCTTTTGATGAAAAATGTGAGACAGAATCCCAATACTCCTCATAATAAGCTCTGTTAAATTCTGTGCTGTTTGAAATGACGTCTTCATCTATTCTTTTCAGTTCAAGCCCCTTTGGAACCATATCTGTTTTAGAAGGTTTTTGCTGATAAGAAAATGCCACTCTTTTCATTTGATTCAAATCGTCTTTCAGTATTGTGTTCATTACTCTATCCCATGTATCGTTAGAAGAAAACAAGGTAAATCGTTTTGTGGATCTCGCTTGCTCTTCATAATATCCTGCAATGAACTCATTAAAAGCTCGATTCCCTTGGTTTCCTGCAATAAAATAAATTCCTGATTCAGTCCCTATTAAAAACGATCTAGGGAATGTTTGGTCATCTACATAAACAACTCCCGGAATGGTTTGTTCTAATATTGAATAGACAAATGTTGGGCAAAATGTTTCATCAAACAATGTTTTTAAGCCGTTATATTTTTCTTTTGTTAATTCCTGCAAACTGACAACTCCTTTAAAAACAGCGTCTCCTTCATGATTCTGTTAACAAAATCAATTTTCCTCTGTCACAAGCTAAATAACTTCCCTTTTAAGCAGGCAGTTCACGGATCACAGATAAGTTAAACCAAAAACAGGTGTCTGCATTAGCCCGCAGACACCTGTTGAACAACACATTGAACTTATATAAACCAAAGAAAAAGCTGAGTATATCTATTAATTATTCCCCAGTTTCAGCAAACTGTTTTAAGCGGTCTCCAATTTCATCACGCACTCTTTGGAAAAATGCCCATTTTTCTTCGTCTGTTCCTTGTGCTTTTGCCGGATCATCAAATCCCCAGTGCTCGCGTTTTACATTCGGCGGTGTCATTGGGCACTTGTCAGCTGCATCACCACAGAGAGTAATAACTAAATCAGCATTGTTTAAAATGTTCGGATCAATTTTATCTGAAGTTTGATTGGAAATATCAATCCCCGCTTCTTTCATTGCTTTGACAGCATTAGGGTTTAATCCATGAGCCTCGATTCCTGCGCTGTACACGTTCCACTTATCACCAAGGTACTTTTTCCCCCACCCTTCAGCCATTTGACTGCGGCAAGAGTTTCCGGTGCATAAAAAGTAGATTGTTTTCTTTGACATGTTTATCTTCTCCTTTTAGAAACATGAATGGATGATCATCAGCCAAAGATACAGGCCGACAAGTGTAATAAATAATGTTGGGACTGTCAAAATGATTCCTGTTTTAAAATACGTGCCCCAGGAAATCTTCACACCTTTTTGTGAAAGGACATGAAGCCATAATAATGTCGCCAAGGAACCAATCGGCGTTATTTTAGGTCCTAAATCTGAACCAATGACATTTGCATATATGAGCGCTTCTCTCATCATCCCATGCGTATCTGTGCCGGCAATAGCCAGTGCATCAATCATGACAGTCGGCAAGTTATTCATAATGGAAGAAAGAATCGCCGCGATAAAGCCCATTCCAATTGTACCTGCGAACATCCCTTGATCAGCCACGGCTTGAATTACATCTGAAAGGACATCTGTCAATCCAGCATTACGGACACCGTACACAACAACGTACATGCCAATTGAAAAGAACACGATAGCCCACGGCGCTCCTTTCAGTACTTTCTTTGTTTGAACGGCTGGGCTCTTTTGCGCAGCAACTAAGAAAAAGATTGCAATGATACCTGCTACAACTGATACAGGAATAGAGAAAAATTCACTGGCAAAATATCCAACTATCAGCAGCCCCAAGATATACCATGATAGCTTGAACATGTTTTGATCTTTTATGGCTTCTTCAGGTTTTTTAACCTCAGTCAGATCATAACGTTTGGGTATGCTTTTTCTAAAGAAAAGGTAAAGTACAATGATACTCGCCAGTAGCGAAAACAAGTTGGGGACAATCATTCTGGATGCATAATCAATAAACGTAATATGAAAATAGTCTGCTGAAACGATGTTGACCAAATTGCTCACTACTAATGGAAGCGAAGTCGTATCTGCAATAAACCCGCTGGCTATGATAAAAGGAAAAACTAATTTTTCATTGAAATGTAATGCTCTGACCATCGCTAGTACAATTGGTGTCATTATAAGAGCCGCACCGTCATTTGCAAATAATGCGGCGACGATAGCTCCTAATATAGATACATATATGAACATCCGCACACCGTTTCCTTTTGCAGCCTTAGCCATATGAAGCGCTGCCCATTCAAAGAAACCGATATTATCAAGGATTAACGATATAATAATAATTGCCACAAATGCCAATGTCGCGTTCCACACAATCCCTGTCACAGTTAATACATCATGAAAATTGACAACTCCGGCTATTAGAGCTAAAACAGCTCCTCCACAGGCTGACCACCCAATAGACAAGTTTCTCGGTTGCCATATGACCAAAACCAAAGTTACTAAAAATATCAATAACGCCAAAATCACTGAAGTCAATCTAATGCCTCCTTACTGGCAACACGTTTGAGTTTCCTTTTGTTTGATCTGCTTTAACAATTTGTCCTCCTGATCGATTTGAAGTAAAACAAATTGCAATGTATCAAACTCAGGACATGAACTATTTATTGAATAATAGCGCCATTGCCCTCTTCTGTCCTCATTTACAAATCCTGCATTTTTTAATTTTCGCAAATGCTGGCTTATGGCAGGCTGACTCATTTCAAACATATCAACCAATTGACAGACACAATATTCTTTTTCAAGAAATAATTTCATCATCATAAGCCTTGTTTGATCACTAAGTGTTTTTAAACAGCGGGTCATCGTGGCAACTCCTATTTTTGTATCAACAGCCAAATGAACTCCTCCTTCCAAAACAATATAATTAAATCATTATAAAGAGCCAATTCATTATTTATATCACTCCGACATTATATAAGTTATTGTTTATATAAACAATAACTTATATTTGAAACATTAAATAAAATTGATTTGCTTAATGTCACATCTCATGATGAGAATCCTCACTTTGCATACCTTTCGTCATTATAAAAGCTGCATATAGCCTCTTTCATTCATTTCCCTTATGTATAAACTAAGGCAGTTTGCAAAACAAGAAAAAATCCTGTCTGATGAGAACAGGATTTCCGATAATTTTTCACACATTACATCATGATTTTAAATCAACACTCTCCAGTTGCTTTAAATACCTTTGCAGGCGAACCTTAGGGTTTAATTCTATATTTGTTATATGCTTTACATAGCGATTCGCACTTTCGGCGATTTCTTGGTCACTGATTCGATTAGCGCGATATTCAGCAAAGGAAGGCAGATAAGTCATGCCTACTAAATTGGCAGATGCTTGGAACGGCTTTGTCAGTTCGCTTATTGAAAATAAGTTATATCCTCCGGCTTGATAAGAATGTTCAGGTGAACCAATAGACATGGCAGTCACCCACTCTTTTCCATTCAATTTCGTTCCGCCAGGGCCATGAGCCCAGCCAAAAGTAAACACTTCATCAAACCACTGTTTTAACAGCGGGGGACTGCTGTACCAATATAACGGAAACTGAAAAACAATACGGTCATGGGCAAGAAGCTGCTGTTGTTCAAATTCCACATCAATCGGTTGATTGCGATATTTTTCATAGAGATCATGAACAGTTACATCCGGTTCACTTAAAACCGCTTCTTTCCACTTTTTATTTATACGAGAGGATTCGATGTTCGGATGTACAACGAGTACTAATGTTTTCATATCATCCATTCCTTTCTTTCCTTTGATGTGAATCATTATATGATGTATATTAAGATATAAAAAGTACGCACATTGATTGTATATAGTATCAAAAAGTATACTATTAGGAGTGAACAGCTTGAGAAATAGAAAACTTGGTATTGATTATTCTTCGGATGACTTTGAAGGATGCCCCGTGGAGACAACATTAGATATCATCGGGGGTAAGTGGAAAGGCATTCTCCTTTATCATCTCATTGACGGTAAAAAGAGGTTTAATGAATTCCGAAGATTATATCCTAAAATTACCCAACGCATGCTTACTCTACAATTAAGGGAATTGGAACGGGATGGCGTGATTCACCGCGAGGTTTATAAACAGGTCCCTCCAAAAGTGGAATACTCTTTAACCGAGTTTGGAAGAACGTTAGAACCTGTTATCCTGCACATGAAAGACTGGGGAGAAAAGTACAGAGACAGAATCAATAAAATTGAAACAACACGTAAAGCTGAAGAAGAAATCTAAATTCAGCAAAATGCAAAAAATACCAAGGGCGTTAAAACCCTTGGTATTTCTATGATTGAGACCCTCACCGATTATTCATCCGCAAGACCTCAATAAAGCGTTTTTGATTATATCATTGGCGGCATGTCTAAACGTATGGTGGCAAAGAGGGCTACCGTTAAAAAGGTCATTCTTTTTTCTAATGATTATTAAGCTTTCTAAAATTGCTGCCCTTCACTTCAGCTACGTCATATACGGTAACAAAGGCAGTTTTATCAATATCATTAATAATTTCCTTTAGTTTGGTTTCTTCTAAGCGGTTGATGACACATGTGATTTCTTTAAATTTCTCGTGGGAAAAACCCCCGTAAGCTTCTTTATATGTGGCGCTTCGGCCTAATTGATCACGTATGGTCTCTACCATCAATTCAGGTTGGGTTGTAATAATTTGAAACATTTTAGAACCGCTTAAGCCTTCCTCAACGACATGTATGACTTTCGATGCAATGTAGTAAGCAATGACTGAAAGCAATGCCCCTTTCAAGCCAAATACAGTGGAAACAAAAATAAACACAAAAAGGTTTAAGAATAAAATGAGATCGCTCGTTCCAAATGGCAGTTTTCGGGATAGCAGCACAGCAAGCATATCAATCCCATCTAATGCGCCGCCATTACGCAGCGCCAACCCCATTCCGAATCCAAGGATAATCCCGCCAACAACGGTGATTAACAAAGTATCTCCCTCTATAATAGCGGGTGTGTGGTGGAAAAAGCTTGTCCCCGCGGCGAGTGATATGATTCCGATAATTGATAATAACGCAAAGCTTTTCCCAATTTGCTTATATCCTAACCAAACAAACGGAATGTTAATGACAGCAATAAGAATCCCCAGCGGCAAATTGAATAGCTGTGAACCAACAATGCTGAGGCCTGTCACCCCTCCATCAGAGACACTGTTCGGAATCAAAACTGTTTCTAATCCATATGCCGCTATGATTCCTCCAATAATGACCATGATGACTTGCAGTATCTTTTTCACTTTAAATTTCTTATGTTTTTCGATTCTATTCATACCATTCCTCATTTCTCAAATATTTCGTTATATTTAAATATACCATAAGAGATATTTTCAGCTAAAAACATGCGTTTTTTTAAATAAATTAATTAACAGTAAGGTAACCCCTCTTTGACTTAGAACATTCATGTGCAGTGCCGCCTGTTGAGCAAGCGGCCCTTTCAGTTCAGATCGTGAATCGCCCTCAAACTTCAACACCGAAAATCCTAATTTATTCTGATATGATACTTAAAAAAGGAGGTTTGATTACAATGAATAGCCTGTGCCGCAGTAAACAAGCCCCATTTGAATACACCTTATCTCTTATAGGGGGCAAATGGAAAATGAGAATTCTCTATGAGTTAGGGTGTGAAAAAACGATGAGATACGGCGAGCTGAAAAGGGCTATGCCTTTCATCACACATAAAATGTTAAGCGCACAACTTAAGGAATTGCAAACTGACGGCCTTATTCATCGGTCTGAGGTTTCTCAAATCCCACTGAAAGTAGAGTATTCGTTATCTGACAGAGGGCTGTCTTTGTATCCCCTCATAGATGAAATGTGTAAGTGGGGAATAGCACAAGGAATGCCTCATATGTAAAAGCTACTTACAAAAAAGTGCGTACTTGTTTCCCAATGAGGGGAATTTTATACTGAATGAAAATACTTCGTTAGGAGGAAAAAATGACAAAACAAGTCTATATCATTCATGGCTACAGAGCCTCTTCAACAAATCATTGGTTCCCTTGGCTGAAAAAACGTCTGCTCGCAGATGGGGTCCAAGCAGACATTTTAAACATGCCTAATCCGCTCCAGCCAAGACTTGAGGATTGGCTGGATACACTCTCTTTTTATCAACACACTTTACATGAAAATACGTATTTGGTTGCGCACAGCTTAGGGTGCCCCGCCATTTTGAGATTTTTGGAACATATTCAATTACGAAAACAACTTGGCGGAATCATACTTGTTTCCGGCTTTGCCAAATCATTGCCCACTTTAAAGATGTTAGATGAATTTACACAGGGATCGTTTGATCATCAAAAAATCATCGAGTCCGCGAAGCACCGTGCTGTCATTGCTTCTAAGGACGACCAAATTGTTCCATTTTCATGGAGCAAGGATCTGGCACAACAAATTGACGCTGCGTTGTACGAAGTCCAGCACGGGGGCCATTTTCTAGAAAATGAAGGGTTTACTTCTTTGCCTATTGTTTATGATGTTTTAACCTCTTATTTTTCAAAAGAAACTCGCTAAAATCTTTCACCCATCTGCTTCACTCGAGCCCGCGAAAAACGGGCTTTCTGAGTTATTGTTTCATCAATACAGATAACTCACCTTCAAATACTTTTTCTTCTTTTTGATTATAAGTAGATAACAATACAGTGAGTATTCCCAATTCATTTCTCTTTGGCTGCTTATCAAGAACCTCAACAATTGTGTGCAGTTCATCATCAGGATATACGGGTTTTATAAATTTAATGTTATTCATTTCTGTCCCGGCAATCACATCGTCTCCATAGAGACCTTCTTCAATCCAAAGTTTAAAAGAAATGCCCAGCGTCTGTATTCCGGAAGCGATAATTCCATTAAATCTGCCTTTTTTCGCTTTTTCTTCATCTAAATGCATATACTGAGGATCAAATTCACCCGCAAACCGCATAATATCATCTTTTGTTACTTTTAGTGATTTCGTTTTGAATACCTGACCAATTGTAAACTCATCTAATTTCATCCTTACACCTCTATTTTGTCAATTATGTACTTGTTTATTTTAGCACTGCCAAAACAGTTAATAAAAAAATCGCTCCGGAATTTTTTCATCTCCCTATCCTCCAAAGCGTTTCATGAAGACGTAAGGTTATAAGAAGTATTTATTCACAATAAAAAAGAGAAAGAAAAAGATGGATCAATTGCATGAGACAATATTTCACAACCAGAGAAACCGCTATCCTTTCGAATATCAGAGTATTTTATTTTATAATCTAACCTGAAAGCACCCTCATATCTTCCAGGCAGCTTTCAGTTTTTTTATGCCTTCCTGTATGTTGAATTCAGAAACCCCTGCAAATCCAAGTGAGACCGTTTTTGTAGGAGGATGGTCTTTATAGGAAAGAGATACAGGATAAATTTTTACTCCATGTTCCTTTGCCTTCTCAATTAACTCTTTTTCACTAAATGGCAAATAAACGTCAAGTAAAATGCGAAGTCCAGAGTTTTCTCCGCGAATTCTGACATGCTCCCCTAATTCTCTTTGCACAGTTTCAAGTAAAATGGCTCTTTTTTTACGGTAAAGCTTTCTCATTCTGTTGATGTGTTTTTGCCACTCTCCATTTTTTATAAAGTCAGCTAGCGTGAGCTGACTGTGGCAGGATACCGTTTGCTTATATAATGACGTGATTTCATGGCCTTTTTTTAAAAGAGGCGAAGGAAGAATCATATAGCTGATGCGCAGCGAGGGAAGAAGAGACTTGGAAAAAGTGCCCATATAAATGACACGGTTATGCTGATCTAGCCCTTGTAAGGAAGGAACCGGCTGTCCTGTGTATCTAAATTCCCCATCATAATCATCCTCTATGATAAAAGATTGATTTTCAGCCGCCCATTTGAGCAGTTCAATTCTTCTGTTAATCGTCATAATGGTTCCCAGCGTAAATTGGTGAGAAGGCGTGACATATACAAGGTTTGGCTGCTGCTCTTTGATCTTCTGTATACAGATTCCTTCATTATCAACTGGTATAGGAAGAATACTCATACGATTGGCTTCAAAAATCTTGCGTGCTCTTGGATAACCTGGATCCTCATATCCTATGAAAATATTCGGCTCAAAAACCTGGCACAAGATTTGCAGAAGAATAGGGTTCCCGGCACCTATGATGACTTGTTCAGGGGCACAATGAACACCGCGTGATTGATACAGGTACTCTGCAATGAGTGTTCTTAGCTCAAACTCTCCTAAAACATGTCCCGGCCGATAAAGCTCGTGGCCATATTGGTCTAAACTATTGACCATGCTTCTTCGCCATGCAGAAAAAGGGAAGTAAGAAGAATCTACATTTCCATAGTGAAAATCAATCCATTGTTTATGTTCTTGGGCTTTTTCTTCACTTGGTGATGCGCTTGGCATTTTACGATAGGCAAAGTCAGAATCATGATAATCAGCAAACCATCCGCTTCTTGGCTTGCTTATGATATAGCCCTCAGCAGCAAGCTGTTCATAGGCACGTTCTACAGTCGTTTGACTGATGGAAAGCTGACTCGCCAGGAGTCTTTTGGAAGGGAGCTTCATTCCTTTTTGAATACGCCCCTGATGCATGTTTTCTTTGAAATAGCGATAAAGCTGCTGATAAAGCGGAATATCCAGATTTCTATTCAAAAAAGGCGTGATATCCATTTACACAT
The DNA here is from genome assembly GCF_042709275.1 of Bacillus sp. LR_5. NCBI lineage: Bacteria > Bacillati > Bacillota > Bacilli > Caryophanales > Bacillaceae > Bacillus > Bacillus sp. LR_5. Next base: position 14,520 of record NZ_JAVAXX010000143.1, read on the forward strand.
TGTTCTCCTAACTGGTATGCATTTTTTTATGAAAACTGGCTGTTTATAAAAGGTCAATTCCAGTTTATAGTCATTGTAATTCTTAGATACCTTGTTTGTTAAGAAAATTCAGATCAATAGTGAATGAAAAGAAACATATTTGGAGTGATTGTCATGAACAAAACAACAAATGGCTGGATAAATGGTTTTATAGGCGTACTCATTTTCAGCGGCTCGCTGCCTGCAACCCGCTTGGCGGTGACGGACTTCAACCCATTGTTCCTCACCGTATGCCGCGCTGCGATAGCTGGTGTATTGGCTGGATGTCTCCTACTCATCTTCCGGCAGCAGCATCCTGCCAAAAGAGACATCATTTCACTATTGGTGGTAGCATTCGGCGTGGTAATCGGTTTCCCGTTGCTGACAGCCTTAGCGCTTCAGTATGTCACATCCGCACATGCCATTGTCTTCGTTGGGCTTCTTCCGCTCGCGACGGCGATTTTCGGTGTACTGCGCGGAGGCGAACGCCCCCGCCCAGTCTTCTGGATTTTCTCAGCTGCTGGCAGCTTACTAGTCGCAGGGTTCGCTCTGATCCAAGGGGGAGGATCATCCCCGCTCGGCGACGCGTACATGCTGGCTTCTATCGTCGTATGCGGTCTTGGTTATGCAGAAGGGGCTAGGCTTTCACGGCGTCTGGGGAATTGGCAGGTGATCTCTTGGGCACTCGTTCTGTCGCTTCCTCTTATGCTGCCTTTGTCGTTCTTTTTTACACCGGACTCATGGTCAGGCATCGGCGTTCCTGCGCTGCTCAGTCTTGGCTATGTGTCCTTATTCAGCATGCTGATCGGCTTCGTGTTCTGGTATCGAGGTCTCGCCCAAGGCGGAATTGCGGCGGTTGGTCAGCTGCAGCTTCTCCAGCCTTTCTTTGGACTGCTGCTTGCCTCAGTGATTCTGCACGAGAAAGTGGGCTGGGCGCTCGTGGCAGTGAATATCGCCGTTATCATGTGCGTGGCTGCTGCTCGGCGATTTGCAAAGTAAGGCAGGCCATTTTAAAAAAGGCCGATGAGTAAAAATAAATGAAGGTATGAAAAATACCAAGGGCCGCAGCCCTTGGTATTTTTCATGCGGCCGAGAAGACTTGAACCTCATGGGTTAATTGTCCACTAGCCCTCAATACAGTACAAGGTCTCTCTACTTGTTAATCACAATCGATAATTTATAATTGACATGCTTGTTTAATTCTACTAAAAATTGATCTAACATTTCATTAGACGGAAATCTGCATTCAAGCAGATAACAGCCATCGCCGCTAATTTTATAATTATTGATTACAAATTTCTCTTGTGTTTTGATAAATGACAGATATGGATGATGATGGGTGCTTTTTGTATAGATATTAAGCAAAGCATGTATATAACACCCTAATTTCACTTGGTTCACTTTAATTGTATATCCCTCAATCACACCGTTGTCTTCTAATTTTGCAACCCTCGAGGCTGCTGCTTGCCCTGTTAAATGAACTTTTTCTCCTAATTCTTTCATCGTAATACGGCTATTTTTAGATAACTCTTCTAATATTTGCATGTCTGTGTGATCCAACATGAGATCAAATCCCTTCCATATTCGTTAAGAATAAAATCCTCCTGTTCATCCTCTCTCTAAAAAGGTGCAGTCCTGCACATTACTTTAAAAATTCGTTT
>NZ_JAVAXX010000144.1:0-16180 GCF_042709275.1 Bacillus sp. LR_5
GGTCTTAGATGCTTTCGATATGGATACTTTAAATAATTTACCACAGCTAAAAAACGTTTGCAACTATTGTTTCATCATCTTTCAAGAAAATTCACTTGACATCTTGCAGAAACAGCGGCGCTATAGTATATGTAGAGGGACGGGCAGCAATAGCCAGGTCTTTTCTTTTCATAATGGAAACCATATAGTAGAATAGCTGTAACTCTATGCATTCGAAGGAGGAACTAGTGTGTCCATTGAATTAAGAACGAAGTACGGACAGATTGATATATCTAATGAAGTCATTGCGATGGTTGCAGGAGGCGCGGCGATTGATTGTTACGGCATTGTCGGCATGGCCTCTAAAAACCAGATTAAAGACGGACTGACTGAAATCCTTCGGAAAGAGAATTTCAGCAGGGGTGTCCAGGTTCGCCAAGAAGGAGAACAGATACATATTGACATGTATATCATTGTCAGCTATGGCACGAAAATTTCTGAAGTGGCACATAATGTCCAAACAAAAGTAAAGTACACAGTAAATCAAACCATCGGACTGGAAGTGGACTCTGTTAATATTTATGTCCAAGGTGTCCGAGTGACGAACCCGTAGTTAGGAGGAGTAGGATTGTCTATCAGAACATTAGACGGCAGAACCTTTGCCGAGATGATTCTTGCGGGAGCGCAGAATCTGTCTCAAAATGCGAGTGCGGTTGATGCGCTGAACGTGTTTCCGGTGCCGGACGGCGATACTGGAACAAACATGAATCTGTCGATGACTTCCGGAGCTAGAGAAGTGGAGAAAATGAATACGGATGATATCGGGAAGGTGGGCTCCGCGTTATCTAAAGGACTGCTCATGGGAGCACGCGGAAATTCAGGAGTGATCCTGTCCCAATTGTTCCGTGGATTCAGTAAAAGCATTGAAACAAAAAAAGAAATTAATGCACTGGAGTTTGCTGCTGCGCTGCAAGCAGGTGTTGATATGGCGTATAAAGCTGTCATGAAACCTGTAGAGGGCACCATTTTAACAGTTGCAAAAGACGCTGCGAAAAAAGCGATAACCTTGGCAGAAAAAGAAACCGATATCACAATGCTAATGACTGCAGTGACAGAAGAAGCAGAGGCGTCTTTAAACCGGACCCCTGAATTGCTTCCTGTCCTGAAGGAAGTAGGAGTCGTCGACAGCGGCGGCAAAGGCCTGCTTTGTGTGTATGAAGGTTTCCTTGCTTCATTAAAAGGTGAAACTGTGCCTCAGAAAGCTGTTCTTCCGTCACTTGATGACATGGTCAGCGCTGAGCATCATAAGAGCGCGCAAAGCCTGATGAATACCGAAGATATTGAATTTGGTTTTTGTACCGAAGTGATGGTAAGGCTCGATCAGACAAAACGAGAATTCGACGAAGGTACGTTCAGACAAGACCTCAGCCAGTTTGGTGATTCTCTGTTAGTTATTGCGGATGAATCACTGGCGAAGGTGCATATTCATGCTGAAGAGCCGGGAAATGTATTAAACTATGACCAGCATTACGGTGAATTAATCAAAATTAAAATAGACAAGATGCGAGAACCGCATACCCCCATCATCAGCCAAGAAAGCAAGCCTGCTGACACCGAAAAACCGCCGTCAAAGCAGCCGTATGGCATTGTAACTGTGGCGATGGGAGAAGGCATTTCTGACTTATTCAAAAGCATCGGCGCTTCTGTTGTAATTGAAGGCGGACAGACTATGAACCCGAGCACTGAGGATATTGTCGAGGCTGTGAAATCTCTAAATGCAGAAACGGTGTTTATCTTACCAAATAACTCCAACATTATCATGGCGGCTAATCAAGCGGCCAGCGTAATGGATGAACAGGTTTTTGTCATACCGTCCAAAACGGTTCCGCAAGGGATGTCAGCCCTGCTGGCATTTAATCCGGATCAAGAAGCTGAAGCGAACGAAGGCAATATGCTCAGCGCTATTCAGCAAGTGAAAAGCGGGCAGGTGACGTATTCAGTCAGAGATACTCACATTGACGGCAAAGACATTAAAAAAGGCGACTTTATGGGGATTCTGAATGGAACGATTATCGGCACTGCTGAAGATCAGCTGTCAGCCGCGAAAATGCTGTTGTCAGAAATGATCGGAGAAGACGACGAAATTGTCACCATCCTATATGGTGAGGATGCGTCTCAGGAAGAAGCTGAGGAGCTTGAAGCGTTTCTTAGTGAAAAGTACGAGGAGATTGAGGTTGAGATCCACAACGGAAAACAGCCGCTGTATTCATATATAGTTTCTGCAGAATAGAAGGGCAATTTGCCCTTCTATTCTTATGTCTGCTTTTAAGTGCGGCAGCGCTGTAACGCGCCCGCTTGCCAATTTATATCTGATCAATTAGTCTAGAAGCAAAGCGCTTATAAGCTCTGGTTCATAAGGAGGAATAGCATGAAATACAGAAGCGTTTTTGATATTATCGGCCCGGTGATGATCGGTCCGTCTAGCTCGCATACCGCGGGAGCGGCGAGAATCGGGAGAGTGGCCAGAAGTTTATTTGGCAGAGAGCCTGAGCGCATCATTGTATCCTTTTATGGCTCTTTTGCGGAAACGTATAAAGGCCACGGCACAGATGTCGCGATTATTGGCGGATTGCTTGATTTTGATACATTCGACGAACGGATTAAAACCGCTATACAAATTGCAGAAGATAAAGGAATTGATATAGAGTTTAGGGTTGAAGACGCTGTCCCAGTCCATCCGAACACAGCCAAAATCACCATTTCTGATGAAAAGGGAGAGCTTGAGCTGACGGGTATTTCGATTGGTGGAGGAAAGATTGAAATCACAGAATTAAATGGTTTTGAACTCCGGCTGTCAGGAAATCATCCGGCCATATTAGTTGTTCATAATGACAAGTTTGGCACAATTGCCGGTGTTGCCAATGTTCTGGCGAAATTTTCAATCAACGTAGGACATATGGAAGTAGCCCGAAAGGATATCGGCCAGCTCGCGCTGATGACAATAGAGGTCGATCAAAATATTGACGACCACGTTCTCGACGAGCTGTCGAAACTGCCGAATATTATTCAAGTGACAAAGATTGCTGACTAGCGAAAGGTCAGGAGGAGCCAGTTATGTTTCGTAATGTAAAGGAATTAATTGAGATTACTAAAGAAAAGCAAATATCCATCTCTGATGTAATGATCGCGCAAGAGATGGAAGTAACAGAAAAAACAAAAGAAGAAATTTTTCAGCAGATGGATCACAATCTGACTGTTATGGAAGCTGCGGTTCAGAAAGGACTCGAGGGAGTTACGAGCCAAACGGGCTTAACAGGCGGTGACGCCGTTAAATTACAGGCCTACATTCGATCAGGTAAAAGCCTGTCTGGCCCGCTAATTTTGGATGCTGTATCGAAAGCTGTTGCAACAAATGAAGTAAATGCAGCCATGGGAACGATCTGTGCGACACCGACTGCAGGTTCTGCCGGTGTGGTGCCTGGCACGTTATTTGCTGTAAAAGAAAAGCTGAACCCAACAAGAGAACAAATGATCCGCTTTTTATTTACAGCCGGTGCTTTCGGATTTGTCGTGGCTAATAACGCAAGTATTTCCGGCGCCGCCGGGGGATGTCAGGCAGAGGTTGGATCAGCCTCAGGCATGGCAGCTGCGGCGATTGTTGAAATGGCAGGGGGAACACCCGAACAAAGCGCGGAGGCCATGGCCATTACATTAAAAAATATGCTCGGCCTAGTGTGCGATCCTGTTGCAGGGCTTGTAGAAGTCCCTTGCGTGAAACGGAATGCAATGGGTGCATCAAATGCGATGATTGCTGCTGATATGGCATTGGCAGGCATTACAAGCCGCATTCCATGTGATGAGGTTATTGATGCCATGTACAAAATTGGCCAAACGATGCCTACTGCACTTAGAGAAACAGGCCAGGGCGGTTTGGCATCAACACCGACAGGAAGAGAATTAGAGAAAAAAATTTTCGGAGGAGCGCTAGGTTCAAGTGAAACAACATCAGCAAACTAGTATAGCTAACATTAAGGGTATTGGGCCGGAAACAGAAAAAACATTGAATGAACTCCGTATTTATGACATTTCTGATCTTCTGAATTATTTCCCTTATCGCTATGATGACTACGAGCTGAGGGATTTAGAAGAAGTAAAGCATGATGAAAGAGTTACAGTCGAAGGGAAGGTTCATTCAGAGCCTTCTCTTACCTATTACGGAAAGAAACGAAACAGGCTGACATTTAGGGTTCTCGTCGGCCACTATTTAGTTACAGCCGTATGTTTCAACCGGCCTTATTTGAAGAAAAAGCTTTCTCTGGGTTCTGTCGTGACGGTCTCCGGTAAATGGGACAAGCACCGCCAAACCATCTCTGTTCAGGAGTTGAAGAACGGTCCGCACCAAGAGGATAAGAGCATTGAACCAGTGTATTCTGTGAAAGAAAATGTTACCGTCAAAATGATGAGACGCTTTATTCAGCAGGCGCTGACTCAATATGCAGATGCACTTTTAGATCCTCTTCCGGAAAAGCTAAAAACACGCTATAAGCTGCCGGACTATCAGCAGGCGTTAAAAGCAATGCACCAGCCTGAAACAAGAGAAGCGTTAAAGCTTGCCAGACGCCGGTTTGTTTACGAAGAATTTTTGTTGTTTCAGTTGAAAATGCAGGCGTTCCGAAAGGCGGAAAGAGAGCAGACACAAGGGATACGGCAGCGTTTTTCAAACGAAGAACTCATGAGATTTATCAAAAGCCTCCCGTTTCCCCTCACAAACGCCCAGTCGCGCGTGCTTCGCGAAATAACAGCAGACATGTCTTCTCCATACAGAATGAACCGTCTTCTTCAAGGGGACGTTGGATCAGGAAAAACGGCAGTCGCCGCCATTGCGCTGTATGCCGCGATCCTATCCGGATATCAGGGAGCGCTCATGGTACCGACAGAAATTCTGGCGGAACAGCATGCGGATTCGCTCGTTTCACTATTTGAAAAGTGGGATGTCAGTGTCGCCCTTTTGACAAGCTCTGTTAAAGGGAAGCGGCGAAAAGAACTGCTTGAACGTCTTGAGGCGGGAGAGATTGATATTCTTGTAGGAACCCACGCTTTAATTCAGGATGAGGTGGAGTTTAAGGCGTTAAGTCTTGTCATTACAGATGAGCAGCATCGATTTGGAGTTGAGCAGCGTAAAAAGCTTCGGAACAAAGGGCAGGATCCCGATGTTCTCTTTATGACAGCCACTCCAATCCCAAGAACGTTAGCCATCACAGTGTTCGGAGAAATGGATGTATCTGTCATAGATGAAATGCCGGCGGGACGAAAACAAATCGAAACCTATTGGGTAAAGCATGATATGCTGGACCGTATTTTGGCATTTGTCGAAAAAGAATTAAAGCAGGGCAGACAGGCTTATATCATCTGCCCGCTGATTGAAGAATCAGACAAGCTTGATGTGCAAAACGCCATTGACGTGTACAATATGCTTTCTGAGATTTTCCGGGGGAAATGGAACGTCGGCCTTATGCACGGAAAGCTGCATTCCGATGAAAAAGATCAGGTCATGAGAGAATTCAGCGCAAATCAGTGTCAAATTCTCGTATCAACCACTGTGGTGGAGGTTGGCGTGAATGTTCCGAATGCAACCATCATGGTGATTTATGACGCCGACCGTTTTGGGCTGTCACAGCTTCACCAGCTGCGCGGCCGTGTCGGACGGGGCGAGCACCAGTCTTTCTGTATTCTGATGGCCGATCCTAAATCAGAAACAGGGAAAGAACGGATGAGAATCATGTCCGAGACCAATGATGGCTTCGAGTTGTCTGAAAAGGATCTGGAACTGAGAGGCCCGGGAGATTTCTTCGGGAAAAAACAAAGCGGAATGCCTGAATTCAAGGTGGCGGACATGGTTCATGATTACAGAGCACTTGAAACGGCAAGGCAGGATGCTGCGAATCTTGTGGCTTCTGATGCGTTCTGGAAGGAGCCGGAATATGGTGCGCTGAGAGAGCAATTGCTGAAGAGCGGAGTAATGGACGGGGAAAAATTAAGCTGAGCACCAGAAGTTTTTGGTGTTCAGTCAGAAACAATCGTTGCATTCCAATCTATGAAATTATATACTACTATTAGTACCTAGTCTTAATTGTCCGGATGGTGTTTAGATATGAGAAGAAATAAGAGAGAACGCCAGGAATTACTTCAGCAGACGATTCAAGTAACCCCCTTTATTACAGATGAAGAATTAGCGGGTAAATTTGGGGTGAGTATCCAGACGATACGTTTGGACCGCTTAGAGCTTTCCATACCGGAGCTGAGAGAAAGAATTAAGAACGTGGCAGAGAAAACACTTGAAGATGAAGTGAAATCCCTGTCACTTGATGAAGTTATCGGAGAGATTATTGACCTTGAGCTGGATGATCAGGCGATATCCATTTTAGAAATAAAACAGGAGCATGTGTTCAGCCGGAATCAGATTGCGAGAGGCCACCATTTATTTGCGCAGGCGAATTCCTTGGCTGTTGCAGTCATTGATGACGAGCTGGCGCTGACTGCAAGTGCAGACATCCGCTTTACAAGACAGGTAAAGCAGGGTGAACGTGTCGTAGCGAAAGCGAAAGTGACGGCGGTCGAAAAAGAAAAAGGAAGAACAGTTGTCGAAGTGAACAGCTATGTCGGCGAAGAAATTGTTTTTTCTGGACATTTTGACATGTACCGTTCAAAACATTCATAAAGGTGGAGCATGCATGAGAATATCTGTAGATGCAATGGGAGGAGACCACGCTCCCAAAGCCGTTATTGACGGAGTTATAAAGGGTATAGAGGCATTTGATGATCTCCATATCACACTTGTCGGTGACAAAACAACGATAGAATCACATTTAACAACAACATCAGATCGCATCACGGTGCTGCACGCAGATGAAGTGATTGAGCCTACGGATGAACCGGTCCGCGCCGTGCGAAGAAAAAAGAACTCATCTATGGTCCTTATGGCGCAGGAAGTTGCCGAAAACAGAGCTGACGCCTGCATCTCAGCAGGGAATACCGGTGCGTTAATGACAGCCGGTCTGTTTATCGTCGGAAGAATTAAAGGGATTGACCGCCCGGCGCTTGCCCCGACACTTCCGACCGTTTCAGGAGACGGATTTCTTCTCCTTGATGTCGGCGCCAATGTCGATGCCAAACCGGAGCACCTCGTTCAATACGCCATCATGGGTTCTGTTTATTCTCAGCAAGTGCGCGGTGTCAATTCACCGAGAGTCGGGCTTTTAAATGTCGGAACAGAAGATAAAAAAGGAAACGAACTGACGAAGCAGACGTTTCAAATGTTAAAAGAAACAGCAAACATCAATTTTATCGGAAACGTGGAAGCGCGAGACCTTTTAGATGATGTGGCGGATGTTGTAGTAACAGACGGCTTTACCGGGAATGTTACACTCAAAACGCTGGAAGGTTCTGCGTTATCTATTTTTAAAATGATGAGAGAAGTAATGACGTCTAATCTCACATCAAAGCTTGCAGCAGCTGTGCTGAAGCCAAAGTTGAAAGAAATGAAAATGAAAATGGAGTATTCGAATTATGGCGGAGCAAGTCTTTTCGGCTTAAAAGCGCCTGTGATCAAGGCGCACGGCTCTTCAGATTCGAATGCTGTATTTCACGCAATTCGGCAAGCAAGAGAGATGGTCAGCCAAAATGTGGCTGCGCTCATTCAGGAAGAAGTTAAAGAAGAAAAAACAGATGAGTAGTCTGGAGGTTTTTACATCATGAGTAAGATTGCATTTTTATTCCCGGGTCAAGGATCACAATTTATCGGCATGGGAAAAGAGCTTTATGAGCAGGTGCCTGCTGCAAAGCGTCTGTTCGATGAAGCGGATGAAACATTGGAAACAAAACTCAGCTCACTGATTTTTGAAGGTGATGCTAAAGAGTTAACACTTACATACAATGCGCAGCCTGCTTTACTGACGACAAGCATTGCTGTTCTTGAGAAATTTAAAGAATCAGGCATTACACCTAATTTCACAGCAGGACACAGCCTTGGTGAATATTCCGCACTGGTTGCTTCTGGCGCACTATCTTTCAAAGATGCTGTTTATACCGTCAGAAAACGCGGAGAGTTTATGAATGAAGCAGTGCCGGCTGGCGAAGGAGCTATGGCTGCGATTCTTGGCATGGATGCCGAAGCATTAAAGCAAGTAACCGATAAAGTCACGGAGGAAGGCCACCTTGTACAGCTTGCAAATCTCAACTGTCCTGGACAAATCGTTATTTCCGGAACAGCCAAAGGTGTAGAGCTTGCATCTGAACAGGCAAAAGAGAACGGTGCAAAACGCGCCATTCCGCTTGAAGTAAGCGGTCCGTTCCATTCCGAACTGATGAAGCCTGCTGCTGAAAAGCTGAAAGAAGTATTGGACTCTTGTGATATAAAAGACGCTGGCGTTCCGGTCATCTCAAATGTTTCTGCTGATGTCATGACTGAAAAAGCAGAAATCAAAGAGAAACTCATTGAGCAGCTTTACTCTCCGGTTCGTTTTGAGGAAAGCATTAACAAGCTGATTGCAGAGGGTGTGACGACTTTTGTTGAAATCGGTCCCGGAAAAGTGCTTTCAGGCCTTGTAAAAAAAGTAAACAGACGCTTAAAAACAATTGCTGTATCAGATCCGGAAACGATCGAGCTGGCAATTCAAACGCTTAAGGAGGAGAATGAAAATGCTTAATGACAAAACAGCTATTGTCACTGGCGCATCCCGCGGAATCGGCCGCTCAATCGCCCTTGACCTGGCAAAAAGCGGCGCGAACGTTGTCGTCAACTACTCCGGCAATGAAGCGAAAGCAAATGAAGTGGTAGATGAAATCAAATCAATGGGCAGAAAAGCAATTGCTGTCAAAGCGGATGTATCAAATCCCGAAGATGTACAAAACATGATAAAAGAAACGCTTTCTGTTTTTTCTACGATTGATATTCTAGTTAATAATGCCGGAATCACAAGAGACAATCTCATCATGAGAATGAAAGAAGATGAATGGGATGATGTCATTAACATTAACCTGAAGGGTGTTTTCAACTGCACGAAAGCTGTTACAAGACAAATGATGAAACAGCGTTCAGGCCGGATTATTAACGTATCATCTATCGTCGGCGTCAGCGGAAATCCTGGACAAGCCAACTACGTGGCTGCAAAAGCCGGCGTGATCGGTTTAACAAAATCTTCTGCTAAAGAGCTCGCAAGCCGCAATATTACGGTAAATGCGATTGCGCCTGGATTTATCTCAACTGATATGACAGATAAGCTTGCAAAAGACGTTCAAGACGAAATGCTGAAACAAATTCCGCTCGCACGCTTTGGCGACCCTGGTGACGTCAGCAGCGTTGTCACGTTCCTTGCTTCAGAGGGAGCTCGTTACATGACTGGCCAAACGCTTCATATTGACGGCGGAATGGTGATGTAAGTTTTTTTCTCAAAAATTTCATCATAGTTTCTCTAGTTTTTTAAAAACGAATCCACTATAATACTTGAGGGGAGGTGAATTGCTATGGCAGACACATTAGAGCGTGTAACAAAAATCATCGTAGATCGCCTTGGCGTTGATGAAGCAGACGTCAAACTTGAAGCTTCTTTCAAGGAAGACTTAGGTGCTGATTCCCTAGATGTAGTTGAGCTTGTTATGGAACTTGAAGACGAGTTTGATATGGAGATTTCTGACGAAGATGCTGAAAAGATTGCAACAGTCGGCGACGCTGTGAACTACATACAAAACCAGCAATAAGCTGATGCTAAAAGTCCCGCCGAAACGCGGGGCTTTAGCCCTTTATTCGTGCAGTTATTACAGCATGCCGCTTTTACGCGCGCTGTATCCGGTTTAGTCAGAGAAGCGCGGTGAACCTGATGTGCCTATGGAGGTTACTATGTCAAAACACTCACATTATAAAGATAAAAAAAAGTTCTATAAAAAAGTAGAACAATTTAAAGAGTTTCAAGAACGGATTTCGGTTCACTTTCAAAATGAAAAGCTTTTGTATCAAGCATTTACACATTCATCTTATGTGAATGAGCATCGGAAAAAGCCGTATGAAGATAATGAAAGGCTTGAATTTTTAGGTGACGCTGTTTTGGAACTGACGATCTCCAGATTCTTATTTGCCAAATACCCGGCTATGAGTGAAGGAGATTTGACGAAATTGAGAGCCGCAATTGTTTGCGAACCGTCTCTCGTTTCATTGGCTCACGAGCTGTCATTCGGCGATCTTGTCCTGTTGGGTAAAGGCGAGGAAATGACAGGCGGAAGAAAGCGTCCTGCTCTATTGGCGGATGTTTTTGAGGCATTTATCGGAGCCTTGTACCTTGACCAAGGATTAGAGCCGGTCGAAAGTTTCTTAAAAGTTTATGTGTTCCCTAAAATTAACGATGGTGCTTTTTCTCATGTGATGGATTTCAAAAGCCAGCTGCAGGAATACGTGCAGCGGGACGGCAAAGGCTCTCTGGAGTATAAAATCTCCAACGAAAAAGGACCTGCGCACAACCGTGAATTTGAAGCCATCGTATCTCTAAAAGGTGAACCACTCGGAGTCGGAAACGGCCGTTCAAAGAAAGAAGCCGAACAGCACGCTGCTCAGGAAGCTTTAGCTAAATTGCAAAAACATCATACGAGACAATAAAATCCCCCTGAATCATAAGGGGGATTTCAGTATGTATGCCGTCTTATTTCATCCATGTTTTATGATAGAATTGGAATACTTATTACATAAGGAGGATCGCTATGTTCCTCAAACGTTTAGACGTTATAGGATTTAAATCATTTGCAGAACGGATTTCCGTAGATTTTGTAAAAGGCGTGACAGCGGTTGTCGGCCCAAATGGAAGCGGAAAAAGCAACATCACAGATGCCATTCGCTGGGTTCTCGGTGAACAATCGGCACGGTCTCTTCGCGGCGGAAAAATGGAAGACATCATTTTTGCCGGCAGTGATTCGAGAAAGCGATTAAATCTAGCTGAAGTTACGCTTACTCTTGATAATGATGATCATTTCTTGCCGATTGACTTCCATGAGGTCAGTGTCACAAGACGTGTATACAGATCAGGCGAGAGTGAGTTTCTGATTAACAATCAGCCGTGCCGCTTAAAAGATATTATTGATTTATTTATGGACTCTGGTCTGGGTAAAGAAGCATTTTCTATTATCAGCCAAGGGAAAGTGGAAGAGATCCTGAGCAGCAAAGCGGAGGATCGCCGCAGTATCTTTGAAGAAGCGGCCGGGGTGCTTAAATATAAAACAAGAAAGAAAAAAGCAGAAAATAAATTGTTTGAGACACAGGACAATTTAAACCGGGTAGAAGATATATTACATGAACTTGAAGGACAGGTTGAACCTCTTAAAATTCAAGCATCAATAGCGAAAGACTACTTGGAAAAAAAGAAAGAGCTGGAGCATGTTGAAATCGCGCTGACTGCCTATGATATCGAAGAGCTGCATGGCAAATGGTCAACTCTTAAAGAGAAAGTGCAGCTCGCGAAGGAAGAAGAGCTCGCTGAATCATCTGCGATTTCTGCCAAAGAAGCAAAGATTGAGGATACGCGCGACAAAATTCAAGCGCTTGATGAATCAGTAAATGAGCTCCAGCAGGTCTTATTGGTGACGAGTGAAGAGCTGGAAAAGCTTGAAGGCCGTAAAGAAGTCCTGAAAGAACGCAAGAAAAACGCTGTGCAAAACCAAGAACAGCTTGAAGAAGCTATTGTACAGTTTCAGCAAAAAGAAACGGTGCTGAAAGAAGAGCTTGCGAAGCAGGAAGCTGTCTTCGAAACACTTCAGGCAGAGGTGAAACAGTTAAGGGCTCAGGTAAAAGAAAAGCAGCAGGCTCTCAGTCTTCACAATGAAAATGTCGAAGAGAAAATCGAACAGCTGAAAAGCGATTACTTTGAACTGTTGAACAGTCAGGCTTCGATTCGCAATGAGCTCCAGCTTCTGGATGACCAGATGTCCCAATCGGCTGTTGTATTGCAAAGGCTTGCGGACAACAATGAAAAGCATCTTCAGGAACGGCGCGATATTTCTGCGCGAAAAGCCGCATGTGAAACGGAGTTTGCCCGACTCGAGCAGGAGATTCACAGCCAAGTCGGTGCATATCGTGATATGCAGGCAAAATATGAGCAGAAAAAGCGCCAATACGAAAAAAATGAATCTGCTCTGTATCAGGCGTACCAATACGTTCAGCAAGCGAGATCGAAAAAGGACATGCTTGAGACGATGCAGGGGGATTTCTCCGGCTTTTATCAAGGTGTTAAAGAAGTGCTGAAAGCGAAAGAGCGCCTTGGCGGAATTCGCGGAGCGGTCCTTGAGCTGATCTCAACAGAACAGAAGTATGAAACGGCCATTGAAATTGCGCTCGGCGCTTCTGCCCAGCATGTCGTGACCGACGATGAACAGGCTGCCCGTAAAGCGATTCAATATTTAAAACAGAATTCCTTCGGCCGGGCGACGTTTCTGCCTCTTTCTGTTATTAGAGACCGCCAGCTTCAAAGCCGGGATGCGGAAACAGCAGCCCAGCACTCGTCATTTCTCGGGGTCGCCAGTGAACTTGTCACATTTGATTCTGCGTATCGGCGTATCATCCAGAACCTTCTTGGAACTGTTCTGATCGCAGAGGATTTAAAGGGAGCAAACGAACTAGCGAAGCTTCTCGGGCACCGGTACCGTATCGTAACCCTTGAGGGAGATGTCGTGAATCCGGGTGGATCAATGACGGGCGGCGCGGTTAAAAAGAAAAATAACTCGCTGCTAGGAAGAAGCAGGGAGCTTGAAGATGTGAGCAAACGGCTCGCTGAAATGGAAGAGAAAACAGCACTGCTTGAACAAGAAGTCAAAACCCTTAAGCAATCCATTCAGGATATGGAGAAAAAACTGGCTGACTTAAGAGAGACCGGGGAAGGCTTAAGATTAAAGCAGCAGGATGTAAAAGGGCAGCTGTACGAGCTTCAAGTTGCTGAGAAAAATATCAACACCCATTTAGAGCTCTATGATCAAGAAAAATCTGCTCTGTCAGAAAGTGATGAAGAGAAGAAAACGCGCAAACGCAAGCTGGAAGAAGAGCTTTCTGCCGTGTCAGAAAAGATGAAACAGCTTGAAGAGGATATTGACAGACTAACGAAACAAAAACAAACACAATCCTCAACAAAAGAGTCTCTCTCCAACGAGCTGACTGAGCTGAAAATCACAGCTGCCAAAAAAGAGCAGGCATGTAAGGGTGAAGAGGACAACCTTGCCAGATTAAAGAAAGAGCTCACAGAAACAGAGTTTGCGTTAAAAGAAGCGAAAGAGGACTTAAGCTTCTTAACTTCAGAGATGTCATCAAGCACCAGCGGTGAAGAAAAGCTTGAAGAGGCCGCAAAACATAAATTGAATGACAAAACGAAAACGATCGAACTCATTGCGTTAAGACGCGATCAGCGTATCAAGCTTCAGCATGGGCTTGATACATATGAGCGTGAGCTGAAAGAAATGAAACGCCTGTACAAACAAAAAACAACGCTCTTAAAAGACGAAGAAGTCAAACTCGGCCGAATGGAAGTTGAGCTTGATAATTTACTCCAGTACTTGCGGGAGGAATACAGCCTGTCCTTTGAGGGGGCAAAAGAGAAATATCAGCTTGAAACTGATCCAGAGGAAGCAAGAAAGCGCGTGAAGCTGATTAAACTCGCAATCGAAGAGCTGGGTACCGTAAACCTCGGAAGCATAGACGAGTTTGAGAGAGTCAACGAACGGTATAAGTTTCTGTCAGAACAAAAAGAAGATTTGACAGAAGCGAAAAATACCCTGTTCCAAGTGATTGAAGAAATGGATGAAGAAATGACGAAACGCTTTAACGACACATTCGTCCAAATCCGCTCACACTTTGATCAAGTCTTCCGCTCCTTATTCGGAGGAGGGCGCGCTGAACTTAGGCTCACTGATCCTAACGATCTGCTTCACTCAGGAGTCGAGATTATCGCACAGCCGCCGGGGAAAAAATTGCAAAACTTAAACCTTCTGTCAGGCGGAGAGCGTGCGCTTACTGCAATAGCGCTCTTATTCTCAATCTTAAAGGTTCGTCCTGTGCCGTTTTGCGTCCTTGACGAAGTAGAGGCTGCGCTTGACGAAGCGAATGTGTTCCGCTTTGCGCAGTATTTAAAAAAATATAGCAGAGATACCCAGTTTATCGTGATTACCCACAGAAAAGGAACGATGGAGGAAGCGGATGTGCTATACGGCGTAACAATGCAGGAATCCGGTGTTTCCAAGGTAATCTCAGTTAAGCTGGAAGAAACAAAAGAATTCGTTCAGTAACGAGGAAAGAGGTTAAAAGATGAGCTTTTTTAAAAAATTAAAAGAGAAAATCACCAAACAGACAGATTCCGTATCTGAAAAGTTTAAGGATGGCCTTGAAAAAACAAGAAACTCCTTTCAAAACAAAGTGAATGATCTTGTATCCCGTTACCGTAAAGTGGATGAGGATTTCTTCGAAGAGCTAGAAGAGGTTCTCATCAGCGCGGATGTCGGTTTTACAACCGTTATGGAATTAATAGATGAGCTAAAAAAAGAAGTGAAACGCAGAAATATTCAAGATCCGATGGAAGTCCAATCTGTTATTTCTGAGAAACTGGTCGAGATTTATAACAGCGGAGATGAGCAAATTTCTGAGTTGAACATTCAGGATGGGCGTTTAAATGTAATCCTTCTGGTAGGTGTAAATGGAGTCGGCAAAACGACAACAATCGGAAAGCTTGCCCATAAACTGAAGCAAGAAGGAAAATCTGTTGTACTTGCTGCTGGAGACACATTTAGAGCAGGAGCCATTGAACAGCTGGAAGTATGGGGAGAGCGTACGGGAGTGCCAGTCATTAAGCAGACGGCCGGAAGCGATCCTGCTGCTGTCATCTACGATGCTGTACATGCTGCGAAAGCAAGAAATGCCGATGTATTAATCTGTGATACGGCAGGGCGTCTCCAAAACAAAGTAAACCTGATGAAAGAGCTTGAAAAAGTGAAGCGCGTCATCGAAAGAGAAGTGCCTGAAGCGCCGCATGAGGTGCTGCTTGCCCTTGATGCCACAACTGGCCAAAATGCAATGGCTCAGGCAAAAGAGTTCTCTAAAGCAACAAATGTTACCGGCATTGCATTAACAAAGCTTGACGGTACGGCTAAAGGCGGTATCGTCCTCGCGATCCGCAACGAGCTTCAAATCCCGGTTAAACTAGTCGGGTTAGGTGAAAAAGTTGATGATCTCCAGGAATTTGATCCTGAATCGTATGTGTACGGACTCTTTTCAGATTTAGTGGAAAAAGCCGACGATTAAGAAAAAGGCCCTCACATTTTGGGGCCTTTTTCTTTTTTTATCTTCTCACTTGATAGGCGAAATGATAAAGGCTATTATCAGTGGATACCAGTCTTGAATCTCCTGAATAAACTCTGAATGGGATGATGTCATAGTAATGGACGGAAACAGATGTGTAATATGTGTAGTACCCAGCAGCTGGCCCCAAATACATTGGAACTTCAAACGCTCCGTTTCCATCGGTTGTTCCTGATGCTGTTTGTGTTGTATTTCCGACTTTCATATCTGCTTCAAATCGTACTGGAGCGTTCGGCACCGGCTGCCCGTTTTGGTCGAGTAATTTGCCGCTTATTGTAATATTGTACTTGACTCGCCAAAATTGACCTTGGCCGTAATTGATTTTACCGTAAACCCCTCCATCTGTGCTGATATTTGTGATCGAAGCCTTATAAGGCGCCTCAGCAGCGTCTGCTTGATGTGCCGGGACAAGGATTGTAAACACGGCTGCCAAGCACAACATAAACAAAAAACTGATTTTTTTCATAAAAAATCCTCCTTTAAAATAGGGATCATATACAATATCGGAATAAGGTGGATTATATTTAGCTTATTTTGGAAAAGGGTAATCGCTGCTTTGACAAGATAAAAACTTGACAGTCTCAATAAAACCGTGTAAACTAAGTTATCGTAAAGGGATTTGACTTAACAAAGGGGAGAGCTCAAATGTCACTCGAAAAGACAACGAGAATGAACTATCTGTTTGATTTTTATCAGTCGTTGTTGACTTCAAAACAGAAGAGCTATATGTCGCTTTATTATTTGGACGATTTCTCCCTAGGCGAAATAGCCGAAGAATATGAGGTTTCAAGACAAGCTGTTTATGATAACATCAAACGAACAGAAGCG
>NZ_JAVAXX010000145.1:0-16162 GCF_042709275.1 Bacillus sp. LR_5
AGCCACGCTCTCGCCTTTCTGCATGAAGTACAGCTTGGTGATGTGTATAGTGTAACCATTCATCTTCACTCCTCTAATTAGTAGGATGAACATCTATTTTATTCTTAAATTGAAATTACTCTAAAAAAGGAATCTTTATAGGTATTATACTATAAAAAAGTAAGTGTGAACAGTATCCTAAGAAAAAAATGTGTCAATCCGGCAAATTTTTAATTTTAATGATATGTTCTAATTCTCAATTAGCTTAACTGATCGAAAATATTTTTTTGTTTTTCTTCATCAATGAGTTTCAGGACCTCATCTGTTTTTTCGTACGATTCCCCGTACCATTTCTCATCTTTATAAGTATGAATGTTTTCATATGTCTGTTTCATGGCTTCAAGAATTTCTTCTTCTGATTCTGTTTTCGGTGACCAGTACAGAATCTCCATCTTGTTTACTTCATTAGTAGCCAATGACCGGCGCCGGTACCCAATTGACTGAGCATGTTTGAAATGCTCTCTTTGATAAAACCTCAGGCGTTTTTCTGTATCAGTATCATCTTCATCCACAGGCTCCACCTCGAGCAATATCGGCTTATTTTTCTTTTTCAGCTTCGCGATCAATTTGCCGCCAAGCCCCTGCCCTCTTGCATCCTTAGACACATACAGATAATCAACGAAGATAAAAGAATCGAATTCCGCAAACATTAAGATATGATGTTTGCCTTCATCTTTATGATAAATATCGCTCCGCTCTTTCAGAAGAGCTTCCATATGCGCTTTTGATTTCATTTCTTCAATTGGAAAGTACTCGCTAAGCTTTTCATACCAGTTCATTGATTTGCTCCTTATGAGTTCATTGTCTTCATACTTTTAGATATACCCCATTTCATATTGTTTAAACAGCTTTACATCTATAAAGACGTACAAACTTCCGCCATGGTTTCATTTTTTTTCAGCAAAAAACGGAGTCAGATGCTCCGTTCATTTTGAAGTGTATGTAAAAAGCTTTCATTAAGCTTGGCTTTCCTGCTTGTAATGAAGCAGGCGGGGCTGCGCCAGTGCAATAAGAAACGTCATGATATATAATGCAGCTGCCGCGATAAAAGCTGTTTTCGCACCAGCAGCATCAGCCACGAGCCCCATAATGGAGTAGGTGACGCCTGACCAAGGAGTCAAAATCGCATTTTTGGCAGCCATGATCCCGATACGCTTCTGCTTGGGAATGACCTCTTGCAGCATGGTTTCCTGGCAAATATCACGCACCTGATAAAAAGGCCCCATTGCAGCACAAGCCAGAGCGCATAAATACGGGATTGGAGAAAATGAGAACAGAAGGGTCAGCGCCGCCATCACAAGCGAGCAGAAAATAATAACGTAGCCCATGTTCCGCTCAAAAAAAGCAGAAAAACGAATGGCAATCACACTGCCGACAATCGCACCTATAAAATAAGAAGCGTTAAACATCCCCCACCACACCTCTGTTTCATGCAAAACAGCCGCAGTAAATGCGAGAAGAATAGCAGACGACCAAACAGAACCCGCCAAAGCTTCTAACATGTCCATTAGAGTAATGTCTCTTACAATAGGGATCATCATTAAATCCTTCCATATACTTTTGGCAGATGCTTTTTCAGCTGTTCCATCTGTCGTTTTTTCATTTATATGAAGCACAATGAGGGAAGCTCCCGAAAGAACAAACAAGCAAATGGCTGCACCGACAACGAGTTCAAAAGGTACGGCATACGTCAGAAGGCCCCCAAGGCCCCAGCCTGCTGTTAAAAACAATTGATTCGAGAGGGAGATCACACCGTTCGCTTTCACATATTGCTCTTTTGGAACAATAATCGGCAGCAGCGCGAATCTTGCCGGCTGAAAAAAGGCGCCCGCGAAGGAAAAACAGAAGACAAACAGCAGCGTTATCCAAAAGAAAACCTGTTCGTGATGACTGACGCTAAAAGCCATAAGTATTGTAAAGACCGCTCTCAGCAGATTTGCACCCGCAAGCACCTTTTTAAAACCGAGATTGCGAAGCACTGGGGAGATGCAAAAGCTTGCCGCTATAATCGCAAACGACATGAACGATAAAACAAGACCCGCCAAAAAGACGGAGTCGGTCATTTGATAGACCCTGACCATTAATACGATTGTGACAAGGACTCCTGCTAAAGATTGAAGAGATTGAGACAATAATAGCGCAAAAACATTTTTGTTATGCAGAAATTGAATCGTATTTCGCCTCCGCTTTTTCCTCTAATTGTAAATGTTATCACTCTCACTTTCTATGATTATAAAAAAATCCTTCAAGAGAAATCTCTTGAAGGATTTTTGATTCATGAATAAGCTTTAAATTCTGCCTCCGTGCACATCACAAAATGTCCCGGTTTGACTTCACGGAATTCCATTGTTTCCCCATCTTTTAATTGATGGACGGACGGATCGTATTTCTGGCGGACGCGATTTCTCTCATAGTCCGGATCAGGAAGCGGAATCGCAGAAAGCAATGATTTTGTATACGGGTGAAGCGGATTTTCATAAAGCTCATCTGCCGGAGCAAGCTCAACCAGTTTCCCGAAATACATGACTCCAATGCGGTCGCTGATGTATTTGACCATCGATAAATCGTGGGCAATAAACAGGTATGTGAGCCCTTTTTCTTTTTGCAGTTCTTTCATTAAATTCACGACCTGTGCTTGAATGGATACATCCAAAGCGGAAATTGGCTCATCTGCGATAATGAATTCCGGATCTACAGCGAGAGCTCTGGCAATCCCGATTCTTTGGCGCTGGCCGCCGGAAAATTCATGCGGATAGCGGTTCGCGTGTTCCTTGTTTAAACCGACTGTTTCCAAGAGCTCGTGGACCCGCTGCATCCGCTCTTTTTTCGTATTCGCCAGCTTATGAATATCGAGGCCTTCAGCAATAATATCAGCAACTGTCATTCTCGGATTCAGGGATGCATATGGATCTTGGAAAATCATCTGCATTTTGCGGTTGAATTCCAGCAGCTTTTTCCGCGATTTTTTCCCGTGCACATTTTCGCCGTTGAACAGCACCTCACCATCGGTCGCTTCGTATAGCCGAATAATGCTTCGGCCTGTTGTCGATTTACCGCAGCCAGATTCTCCAACCAGCCCTAATGTTTCACCTTTATAGATATCAAATGATAAATCGTCTACAGCCTTAACCGTTCCTTTTGGCGTGACAAAGTGCTGTTTTAAATGTTTGATTTCTAATAGTTTCTCACTCAATTCATTCACCTTCTCTCACTAAGACAGGTTTTTCATAGGTATTTGCCAGTTTACGCATTTTCGCTTTTACCGCTTCAGGCGGCTCTATCTTTGGCGCGTCCGGATGAAGCAGCCACGATTTTACATAATGAGTATCGGACACCTTAAACATTGGCGGCTCCTGTTCAAAATCGATTTTCATCGCGTAAGAGCTCCGCAGCGCAAAAGCATCTCCTTTTGGCGGGTTTGTCAAATCAGGCGGCGTGCCCGGAATTGCAGTCAGCTGTTCTTCTCCTGAACTTTCCAGTGTCGGCATGGATGCAAGAAGCCCCCACGTATACGGATGTCTCGGATCGTAGAAAATCTCGTCTACCGTACCGGTTTCTACAATCTGTCCCGCGTACATGACAGCGACCCGATCAGCAACGTTAGCCACAACACCAAGATCGTGTGTGATAAAGATGATGGACGTGTCAATTTTCTTTTGCAAATCCTTCATCAATTCCAGAATTTGCGCTTGAATCGTTACATCAAGAGCAGTGGTCGGCTCATCGGCGATCAGAAGCTTCGGATTCGCCGCAAGCGCCATGGCGATGACAACCCGCTGCCTCATCCCGCCTGAAAATTCGTGCGGAAATTGGTTAACCCGCTTTTCCGGCATCGGGATACCGACTAATTCCAACAGTTCAACCGCGCGTTTTTTAGCCGCTTCCTTTGAAATTTTCTCGTGTTTAAAAAGCACTTCCGTAATTTGTTTGCCGACCTTCATCGTCGGATTTAAAGAGGTCATCGGATCCTGGAATATCATCCCGATCTCTTTTCCCCGGACATTTTGCATCTCTTTTTCGGACAGCGGCACCAGATCCTTTCCTTCAAACAAGATCTCACCTCGTTTGAAATAACCCGGAGGCATTGGAATCAGCTTCATGATCGCTTGAGAGGTCACACTTTTTCCGGAGCCTGATTCTCCGACAATGGCCAGCGTTTCTCCTTTATCCAGATGGAAATTCACTCCGCGGATCGCCTGAACCTCTCCGCCATATGTTTTAAATGAAATCGCTAAATCTTTTACTTCTAATAGGCGTGTCACCCGTATCACTCCCTTATTTACGTAACTTAGGATCCAATGCGTCTCTTAATCCGTCGCCGACAACGTTAAAGCCAAACATCGTAATGCAGATGAAACCGGCAGGGAAGAATAGACGCCACGGATAATAGGTCAATGCAGGCAATCCGTCAGAAGCCATCGTTCCCCAGCTTGCCAGCGGAGCCGGAACACCAAGTCCCAAATAGCTTAAAAAGGCTTCTGTGAAAATCGCAGTCGGAACTGTCAATGTCATCGTGACCAAAATGGAACCCATTGCGTTTGGCACGATATGTTTAAACAGCAGACGGGATGTTTTTGCACCAAGTGTCTGTGAAGCAAGCACATACTCCTGATTCTTCAGCTGCAGCACTTGTCCACGCACGATTCTGGCCATATTAATCCAGCCCGTAATTGTCATGGCAATAATAATCGTAAATAGCCCTTTCGGAAGCACAACCATCAGTAAGATGACCATTAATAATGAAGGAACTGCCCAAAGGATATCGGCGATACGCATCATAATTTCATCCGTTCTGCCTCCGCGGAAGCCTGAAATGCTTCCCCAAATCACACCGATCAGCAAATCAAGAACAGCGGCTGCAACACCGATAAAGATTGAGATTCGCGCACCTACCCAAGTACGGACGAAAATATCCCGTCCAAGATCATCTGTTCCGAACCAGTGATCTTTTGAAGGCGGCTTATCCGCATTTAAGAGATTAGTAGTTGAATAATCGTATCTTGAGAACATTGGCGCAAAAATTGCCATAAGGATAATGAGTACAATAATGATAAGCCCGACCATTGCAAGCTTATTGCTGCGGAAACGAAGCATCGCATCTTTCCAGAGGGAAAGGCTCTTTTTACTTATTTTTTCTGCATCGCCGGCATTCGCTGCGGCTGGTTCAAACAGGTTTTTTGGAATGTTTTGCATGGCCTAGGCTCCTTTCTTTGCTTTTGAAAGCTTGATTCTTGGATCAATAATGCCGTATAGCACGTCTACGATTAATACACACAATAGCAAGATGACACTGAAGAACACCGTTACACCCATAATGACTGTATAATCACGGTTTGTAATACTGTTTACGAAGTGTGCACCAAGCCCCGGGATACCAAAGATGGACTCAATAATAAAGCTTCCCGTTAAGACCTGCGCGGCCATCGGGCCCATGTATGTAACGACTGGCAAAAGCGCGTTTCGAATGGCGTGCCGCACTGTAACTGCTGGACGGGACAGCCCTTTTGCTTTCGCTGTGCGAATATAATCACTGTTTAACACTTCGATCATGCTTGAACGAGAAAGTCTGGCAATAAACGCCATCGGCATGGAAGCAAGTGCGATTGAAGGCAAAAAGGTGTATGCCCAGGACTCCCAACCCGCGACAGGAAACAGATCAAGCTTCATGGAGAACACATATTGCAGAACAGCCGCCATGATAAAGCTCGGAACTGAAATGCCAAATATCGTTAAAATCGCCACGGTATAATCCTGCCACTTATTATGGTAAAGGGCTGCTATAACCCCAAACAATACACCTAACGCTAAAGCGAGGAGAATAGCTTCTGCTCCAAGAGTGAATGAAACGGGGAAACCTGAACTGATTAGGTCGTTAACACTCTGACCTTTATATTTAAATGACGGTCCGAAATCCCACATTGCAACTGATTTCAAATAACTGACGTATTGTACAAACAGCGGCTTGTCCAAGCCGTAATGCGCATTTAAGTTTGCTTCGATTTCAGGCGGAAGCTTTTTCTCACCTGAAAATGGCCCACCCGGTGCTGCCTGCATTAAGAAGAATGTCACAGTTACAATCACAAATAATGTGATAATCATATAGACTAAGCGTCTTCCGATATATTTTAGCAAGGGGGAACACCTCCATGATTTTTACATTTTTATACTCTTTCAGTAAGAAAGGTATATGGGAAATAGGTCCCCATATACCTTGAGGTTTTTGTTTTCACAAATAAGACTTATTGAAAGTACGAGTTTCTGAAATAAATTTCTCCGGTTCCAGTAATGATGGTTCCTTTCAGATTTTCGTCTTGCACCCAAGGAATCGTATAAAAATAAACTGGCGCTACAGGCATTTCATCAATGAAAATACCTTCTGCTTTTTTCAGCAGCTCTGCACGTTTTGTTGGATCAGTTTCAGTTTGTGACTGATTCAGAAGCTTTTTGAATTCTGGATTTTCCCAGCCAGTATCGTTATTACCTCCGTTTTTGTCACGGAACAACTCGAGGAAGTTAATAGGATCGTTAAAGTCGCCAAGCCAACCCATACGGCCGATTTGATAATCTTGGCTGTGAAGCTTATCAATATATACATTCCATTCTGAGTTATCAAGCTCAACATTCACGCCTAAATTTTTCTTCCACATTTCTTGCACGGCTTGAGCGATTTTCGCATGTGCATCATCAGTGTTATAAGACAATTTGATTTTCGGAAGGTCAGATGCCTTGCTTAAGCCCATTTCTTTCAGGCCTTTTTCAAGATATTCTTTTGCCGTTTTGACATCGTTGTCTTTGAAGTAGCCTTCTTTGTTATCCTCAAATCCCTTCATTGTCGGTGGCACCGCAGCCATTGCCGGGATTTGTTCACCTTGCGTAATGTTTTTAACAATCGATTGACGATCAATCGCATAAGATAATGCTTTACGGATATTTACATTGTCTAACGGCTTAGCTTCAGTGTTGAATTTGTACCAATAGACACCTGCCATCGGCTCAACATGTAAAGAACCGTCTTTTTTCAGGGTAGGAAGAGATTCTGTCGGAAGCTGTCCGAGCGGCAAACCGGCCCAATCAAGTTCGCCAGCTTGGAATTTTTTCAGTTCAGTATTGTTATTGTTGATCATAACCATACTGATTTTCTTCAGTTTGACTTTGTCTTTATCCCAATACTGATCATTTTTTTCAAGAGTGATAGAACCGCTGTGTTTCCATGCCGTCATTTTGAACGGTCCGTTCGATACATAATCATCTCCGGCATTTGTGTTCCACTTTTTATTTTTCTCTGCAATTTGCTTGTTGATCGGCATATACGTATAAAACGCAGTTAATTCAGTAAAATAAGGAGTTGGGTTATTTAATTCAACCTTCAGCGTTTTGTCATTCACGGCTTTTACTGCTACATCATCTAGGCTGCCTTTACCGGTATTCGCCGCTTCAGCACCTTTTATGTAGTAAAGCTGGTAAGCATATTGTGATTCATTATTAGGATCAAGCACCCACTTCCAAGCATATTCAAAGTCTTGGGCTGTTACAGGGTCCCCGTTTGACCATTTCACACCATCACGAATTGTAAATGTATATGTCTTTCCATCTTTGCTTGTTTCAATTTTAGAAGCCATGCCATTTTCAGGCTCACCATCTGCATTGATACGTGTCAATCCTTCAAAAGTCTGACGGATGACACCACCCGACACATTGTCATTTGCCAATCCCGGATGTAAGGAGAACGGCTCAGTTTTAATATTAATGTTAAGTGTCGTCTTTCCTTTGCTGTCCTTTTTCCCTTCACCGTTTGATCCGCTGCCGCCAAAGCCGCATGCGCTCAGCACGAGAGTGAAAATGAGCATTAACGTGACAATCGACCAACGTTTTTTCATATCCACAAACCCCCTAAAAATAATTTTCAGCTCCTTACGGCTAAATCCTCAGAAATATCAGACAAATGAACCTGAGTTTCCATAACTTTTATTCTGTTCCGTCTTTTCTGATTATTTTTGTAAAAAAGCTGTAACAATAGAGTGAACAAGTTCATTATAATGAAACAAATAATTTATTGCAATATTATTTTATCAATTTAAAATATTTGAACTTCGTTAGTTTTTCTTCCACGAACATAATATCCTTCTACCATTTAAAGCATAAATTGATTAAAAACTTTTTCATGTGTTTTCTGCCCATATTGCTTTTTACATATAATATCTGCCTGTTTTTACGCTGATAGCAGTTATCATTTAAGGATTTTACAGCACTCGTGTTATTTATATTATTACAATTTTACTGGAAAAAAGAATGTTTTTTCATGATGACAATTGGTTATAATTGATTTATAATGAAGCAATCAAAAGAAAAGCTTGCTATGAAAAAGAGTAGTACACGTTTCACCTGTTTGAAGAGAGTCTGCGGTGCTGGGAGCAGATAACGGGCAATGTGGAATGGACTTTGGAGCAGCTGACCGAACTGGAAAAAAGTAGGCTCAGCCGGAGCAGTCTCCGTTACAAACGTCAGAGTGATTCCATTTTAATGGAATAATCAGGGTGGTACCACGGTTCATTCGTCCCTTTTTTACAGGGGAAGAATGAGCCTTTTTTATTATGTTTTAAGAAATGAGGTTGATGTTTTCATGAAACAAACGATTTTTTCAGGTATTCAGCCAAGCGGCTCAGTGACGCTCGGCAACTATATCGGTGCAATGAAGCAGTTTGTCGAACTGCAGCATGATTATAACAGCTATTTTTGCATCGTCGATCAGCATGCGATAACTGTTCCTCAAGATCGGCTTGAGCTTAGAAAGAATATCCGCAATCTCGCGGCGCTTTACTTAGCTGTCGGACTTGATCCAGAAAAAGCAACATTGTTTATTCAGTCAGAGGTCCCCGCGCATGCGCAGGCCGGATGGATGATGCAGTGTGTCGCCTATATCGGCGAGCTTGAGCGGATGACTCAATTTAAGGACAAATCCAAAGGCAATGAAGCTGTCGTCTCCGGCCTGTTAACGTATCCGCCGCTGATGGCCGCTGATATTCTGCTGTACGGAACGGATCTTGTACCTGTCGGCGAGGATCAAAAGCAGCACCTTGAACTGACGCGGAATCTTGCAGAACGCTTCAACAAAAAATACAACGACATCTTTACGATTCCGGAAGTGAAAATTCCAAAAGTCGGTGCACGCATCATGTCTCTGAATGATCCGCTGAAGAAAATGAGCAAATCTGATCCGAATCAGAAAGCTTATATTACATTGCTGGATGAGCCGAAGCAGCTTGAAAAGAAAATCAAAAGCGCTGTAACGGATTCTGAAGGCATTGTGAAATTTGATAAGGAAAACAAACCGGGCGTTTCAAACCTTCTTACAATTTATTCAATCCTCGGCAATACGACAATTGAAGAGCTTGAAGCAAAGTACGAAGGAAAAGGCTACGGCGAGTTTAAAGGTGATTTGGCAGAAGTCGTGGTGAACGCATTAAAACCGATCCAGGACCGCTATTATGAGCTCATAGAATCTGAAGAATTAGACCGGATTCTTGATGAAGGCGCGGAACGAGCGAACCGGACAGCAAACAAAATGCTGAAAAAAATGGAGAATGCCATGGGTCTTGGAAGAAAAAGACGCTAATCAAAAAACCGCTCTTTGCAAAGAGCGGTTTTTTTTAGTTGACCTTTGATTCGTTTTCCATTTCCCAAAGCTTTTCGAAAAAAGGCTGTCCTTTTATTAGGTTTTCGCAAAAAGCTAGGTGTTTGTCCGACCAGCCTTCAATTGTTTCGTTATACAGCATGTCCCAAATCTCTTCAAAGCTCATCCTTTTGATTTGTTCATACATATGCGGATTCCACTCTGTGTACCAGTAGCCGATTTCAGCCCGGTTTTTCAGCCCTTTTAATTGGTCAAGCGCCATAAACATCAGCTGCTTAATTTGCCGTTCTTTTCTAGTCAGTCCTCTGACATGTTCTGGTGCTAATGATAAGATGTGATATTCCTTAGAGGATTCCAGCTTCTTTGGCTCAAATTCATATGTTTCAGGCTCTACATCTTTTACCATTTCATAAACGAGCTGCTCCTGTCTTGGGATCAGACGGCTTTTTCTGACAGGGATCGTGTAGCCGATCGTGTCGACAGCTAAAATGCCGATTCCGTCTGTTACGACAAAACAATACTCAAGCTTTGTCCGCTCATGATTTTTCCGAATGTACGATTTCTGATGTACGTCTTCAAGCAAACCTTTCGGAAGCTCTGACAAATCGTTTTCTATGTAATGAAACAGTACTGACGGCACCCTTAACAGCGGCACCTGATCCAAAAGCTCAACCGTATCTTCCTTGCGCCATTCGTGAAAGTGGCATACATTGTAGCCATTTTCTTCCCCTTCAAACCAATTGACCCACACATCATGAAGAAATAACATCTCTAACCCCTCACTTTTATAAAAACTGTTGTCCACAGTATAGGCAAGGGATAGAGAAATTATTCCAAAGAGATTGAGGAAATCTGGAATCACTGGGTTTATGTAAGAATCGCAAAAAGCAGATCTCTTTGTATATTTTCTAACAAAAGGAGACCTGCTTTTTTTCTGATTTGGTAATATTTTATCACAGTTATGATATTCATTTTTATTTAATATTTTTCGGGTCAAGCGCATCCCGCAGGCCATCACCGACAAAGTTGAAGCATAAAACGGTCATTAAAATAAATAGCCCGGGAAATAACGGGTACCACCATGCTTGAATCATTACTGTGAAATTCTGTGCGTCTTGAAGCATGTTCCCCCAGCTAGCGATTGGCGGCTGGATTCCAAAGCCCAAGTAGCTTAGCGCCGATTCAGCTAGAATAACAGACCCTACTTTCAGCGTAGCTGACACGATAATCGGCCCTAACGCATTGGGCAGGATATGAGAAAAAATAATTTTGTGCGTTTTTGTTCCAATTGTTTTAGCAGCAAGAACATATTCCCTTGAACGGAGCGACAAGAATTCTCCCCTTACTAATCGTGCTGTTGTGGTCCATCCTGTGAGACAGAAAATTAAAATCAGTTTGTCCACACCCGGCTTGAAGATGGTGACCAGCGTGATCAACAAGAAAATATCAGGAATGGATAACACAATGTCAACTACACGCATAATGACAGCATCCACTATTCCTCTGAAATATCCGGCTAATGCTCCTAAAACCGTTCCGATCAAAATCGAACCGACTACGGACGCAAATCCAACCAATAAAGAGACACGCGCTCCATATAGGATCCGGCTGAAAATATCACGTCCAAATTTATCCGTTCCCATCAGATGTTCAAGGCCCGGCGCCTTATATTTATCAAGCAGGCTTTGCTGCTCTTGGGGATAAGGTGCAATTAAAGGGGCGAAAACAGCAGACATAATAATGATAAAAAGAATAACGGCACCTAAAATGGCCAGTTTGTTTTTCGAGAATTTTTCCCAGAAAATCTTTGTCATTGTTTCTGGCTTTTTCGAAATATTTTCTTTCAGCCTGATCTCCGGCGAGGGAGTTGTTTGCAGCTCTGACATCTCTGTTTCCCTCCTTTTAATATTCGATCCGCGGATCAACAATCGCGTAAAGGATGTCTGCAATGAGGTTTCCGACAACGACAAGAACCGCCGAGATCACAGTCATTGCCATGATAACCGGATAATCGCGCTGGAATGCTGAATCGACAAACAGCTTTCCTAATCCCGGCCAAGTGAAAATCTGCTCTACGACAACCGCTCCGCCAATAAAGGAAGGAATCATTAAGCCGAAAATCGTAATAACAGGCAATAGTGCATTCCGCAAGCCGTGCTTAAATAATACTCGATTCTCTTTGAAACCTTTTGATCTGGCAGTCCGGATATAATCTTGATTTAAAACATCAAGCATATTGGATCTTGTATATCTCGTTAAGCCTGCCATATCAGCTGTCGCCAGCACAAAAGCGGGTAAAAGCAAATGATGAATCCGGTCTACTATACTGAAATCTGAGTTAAGGGTGGCGACTCCCCCGGTTGGAAACCAGCCGAGATTCACGGCAAACACCATGATTAAAATCAAACCGAACCAAAAATTCGGGATTGCCAAACCGATAAATGAAGTAAATGTAATGCCGTAGTCCAGCTTCGAATAAGGTTTTTTTGCAGAAATTACCCCGAATGGGATGGAAATGATCAGCGCCAAAATTGTTGACACCAGCATCAAGAGGAGTGTGTTGGGCAGCCGTGCTAAAATCAGTTCTGAAACAGGCGTCCCTTTTCTGATGATGGATGTGCCGAAATCACCTTGAACCATATTGCCTAGCCATTTTAAATATTGAACATACTCAGGGTCATTGAGACCGTACTTTTCAATAAACTGAGCCCTGTCTGCCTGGCTGATCGTAGGATCCATCATAAGTGTCATCGGGTCCCCTGGAGCGGCTTTCATAATAATGAAAGACAAAATTGTAATTCCCAAAAGAATAGGAATCGAAGATAACGTTCTTCGAATAATATATGTAACCATATTCTTGTCCCCTTCGTTGTTCTTTTTCAAATTCAAAGGGGAAGGAAACGCACTCCCTCCCCTGCAAGGGAAAATTATAAATTATTGGGCAAGCCACCATTTTTCAATTTGGTACAACTCGCGTTTTGGATGATACACATAACCCTCTAAGTTAGCCGGCATCGCCATATGGTTGTTCGGATAGTAAAGGAAGGTATACGGCTGATCTTCAGCAAGTTTTTGGTAAATCTTTTCGTAAGCTTTTGAGTATTCGTTACGGTCACTGATTGATTTTGCATCTTTGAGAAGCTTATCAACTTCAGGGTTTTTGTACCACATGTTATTTAAGCCTTTTTCAGACTGGCTAGAATGGAAGATATCGTAATGGTCTGGGAACGTTGATAAACTCCATCCTAAAACCATTGCGTCATAGTCCCAATTAGGTGGATTTGTCTGTTCTACTAATGCACTCCACTCAACGATTTGCGGCGTTACCTTAATCCCGACTTTCTTCAATTGTTCTTGAACAACAACTGCAATGTCTTCACGAACTTTATTTCCTTGATTCGTTTTCAGTGTAAACTCGAATTTTTTACCGTCTTTATCGAGGATGCCGTCACCGTCAGTATCTTCCCAGCCGGCTTCTTTCAACATCTTCTTAGCTTTTTTGACGTTGTATTCAAATTTAGGAACCTCTATATCTTTCGGATAGTTCCATGAAACCGGGCTTTCAGGGATATAAGCGACCTTCCCATCCCCATCTAATACGGTTTGCACCATTGTTTCACGGTCTAAAGCTGTCGTAAGCGCCTGGCGCACTTTTTTGTCTTTAAACAGCTCATTTTTCTCATTCCAGCCGATATACGTATAGCTTAACGCTAAATCTGTTACGACTTTGACATTATTAAACGATTCAGCTGTCTTATAGTCAGTTGACGGCACGTTAAAGAAATCAATATCTCCGGCCTGAAGCTGGGCAACTGCTGCATTGGCGTCAGGAATGATTTTATACGTGACACTGTCTAAATACGGACGGCCGTCATAGTAGTCATCATTAGCAACAAGCTTCACGTATTGTCCGTCTTTCCATTCTTTAAATTTGAAAGGCCCCGAGCCGATTGGATTTTTTCTATTAAATTCGTTATCTTCAAGCTCTGCAACCGGTACATCTTTTAAAATGTGCTCAGGCAGAATCCCGTAGCTGTCTAACGTATTGTTATAGAAGTTAGGGTCTTTGTATTTCAGCGTAAATAAAACCTCATAGTCTCCCTTTTTCTCTACTGATTTCAGCATTTCAAAGTTAGAGCCGCGCTCTCCTTTGTAATCCTTGTTAAGCGGAATGCTGTACGTAAAGACGACATCATCGGCAGTAAGCTCTTCTCCGTCATGGAACTTAACGCCTTTTTTGATTTTTACGTCATATTTCAATCCGCCATCCAGCTCTTTCACACTTTCCGCCAGTGACATTTTGACATTTAAGTTTTCATCGGTTTTCGTTAAAAAGCTGTAAATCATTTGTTCAATATCTGTACTTGATTCATCTGTTGAATATAATGAGTTGAAAAGTGTTGGCGCTCCGATTGAACCAACAACCAAATCCCCGCCTTGCTGCGGTTTGCCTGCTGATTTTTTCTCGCTGCTGTTGCTCGATTTTGATCCCGAGCAGGCTGATAAAAAGATGGCCAGAACCATCAATACACTTAGCATCATCAGTGCGGTTTTCCGTCTTTTCATTAGATATTCCCCCTCTTGAAATGTTCGTTTTTCTCAGCTGTTGTTTATGTAGTGTGCATACCCCCTCTCAAAGCTGTGCGGGCAACATTAGCTATAAAGGTGACAAGCCACAAAGTGGCTGGGAGCAGCTTCTTTAAATTCTGGTATTTGTTCCTTGCATATCGGTTTTGCAACAGGACATCTTGTGTGGAATACGCAGCCTTTTGGCGGTTTGGCCGGACTAGGCAGTTCTCCCTTCAGGACAATGCGTTCACGTTTGACAGATCCTCTTTTTCTTGTAACCGGAACGGAGGATAAAAGCGCTTGGGTATATGGGTGAAGCGGGTTGTCATAAAGCTCATGCTTGCCGGTCAGTTCCATCATTTTGCCAAGATACATTACTCCGACTCTGTCGCTGATATGGCGGACGACACTCAGATCATGAGAGATAAATAGATACGTAAGATTAAATTCTTCCTGTAATTCCTCCATCAAGTTAATCACTTGGGCCTGAATAGATACATCAAGTGCGGAAACCGGCTCATCTGCAATGATCAGCTCTGGATTCAAAGTGAGTGCTCTGGCAATGCCGATCCGCTGGCGCTGGCCGCCGGAAAATTCATGGGGATAACGGCTGGCAAACGACGGGTGAAGCCCTACTCTTGCAAGCAGCTCTTCAACTTTTTCGTTTCGTTCACGCATGGTATACATGTTGTGCGTATTAAACGGCTCCTTTATGATGGAACGCAGGGTCTTTCTCGGGTTTAACGAAGCAAATGGATCTTGGAAAACCATTTGAATATTTTTGCGGACACTCTTCCGCAGCTTCTCCTCTGACAGATTGGAAATATCCTGCCCTTTAAAAAGAATTTGGCCCTCTGTCGGTTTGTACAGTCTGATCATCGTTCTGCCGGCAGTCGATTTTCCGCAGCCCGACTCTCCAACGATTCCGAGTGTTTCTCCTTTTTTTAACGAAAATGAAACACCATCCACCGCTTTTACATCACCGACTTTTCTTTGAAAAAGGCCTGACCGGATCGGAAAGTATTTTTTTACGTCACGAAGCTCTAAGATTGTTTCTTGATTAGCTGCTGTCATGATTGTTCGGCACCCTCTTCCTCATATAAAAAGCATCTCACCGTTCTTCCGCTTTTGTGTGTCAAAAGCGAAGGCTGATTTGTCCAGCACTTATCCATAGCTTTCGGGCACCTTGGGGCAAAACGGCATCCCGGCGGCAGATTATCCGGTGTAGGCACACTGCCTTTAATCGCATTTAATTTATCAATCTCTCCATCTATAACAGGAATTGACGTAAGCAGGCCTTCTGTATACGGATGAAGCGGTTTTAAAAATAAGTCATCAACGGTAGCGTTTTCTACGACTTGTCCGCAGTACATGACAATTACTCTATCGGCAGCCTCAGACACGACACCTAAGTCGTGTGTGATGAGAAGAATCGATGTATTGAACTTCTGACAGAGATCTTTCATGAGCTCCAGCACCTGGGCTTGTATTGTCACGTCCAGCGCTGTCGTTGGTTCATCAGCAATGAGCAGTTTAGGATTACAGCTCAGTGCGATGGCAATCATCACCCTCTGTCTCATACCGCCGGACAGCCGATGCGGGTACTCTTTCATAATTTGCTCCGCCCGGGAGAAACCGACCATCTGCAAGAGTTCAACAGCTCGTTGACGGGCTTCTTTTTTCTTCATGTTTTTATGGTAAATCAGCACTTCGGTAATTTGTTCTCCGATTGTTAACACCGGATTAAGGGAGGTCATTGGTTCCTGAAAGATCATGGATACTTCGTTACCGCGGATTTTGCAATAATCGTTTTCAGTGAATGAGGTGAGGTCTTTGTCTTCGAGTTTAATAGAGCCGTCCATGATTTTTCCGCCTGAGCTTTGGACGAGGCCCATAATTGATAAAGAAGTAATGCTTTTTCCG
>NZ_JAVAXX010000146.1:0-16034 GCF_042709275.1 Bacillus sp. LR_5
ATCACATATAAGCTTCACTTAATCCCGTCTGGAATTTTCTATAAGGATAAAACGTGTGTAATCGGAAACGGAATGGTTGTAGATCCGAAAGCATTAGTCACAGAGCTTGCGTATCTTCATGAGCGTAACGTGAGTACAGATAACCTGAGAATCAGCAACAGAGCTCACGTGATTCTGCCGTATCATTTGAAATTGGATGAAGTGGAAGAAGAGCGTAAAGGGGCTAACAAGATCGGCACAACGAAAAAAGGAATCGGCCCTGCTTACATGGATAAAGCAGCCCGCATCGGAATTCGCATCGCGGATCTGTTAGACCGTGACGCGTTTGCGGAAAAGCTTGAGCGCAATCTTGAAGAAAAAAACCGTCTTCTCGAGAAAATGTACGAGACAGAAGGGTTTAAACTTGAGGATATCTTAGACGAATATTATGAGTACGGCCAGCAGATTAAAAAATATGTTTGCGATACATCTGTTGTCTTAAACGATGCTCTTGATGAAGGGCGCCGTGTATTATTTGAAGGCGCACAAGGGGTTATGCTCGATATCGACCAAGGAACATACCCGTTTGTTACGTCATCTAACCCGGTTGCCGGCGGTGTCACGATCGGTTCTGGTGTCGGCCCAACCAAAATCAAGCACGTTGTCGGTGTATCAAAAGCATATACGACTCGTGTCGGCGACGGTCCTTTCCCGACTGAGCTGAAAGATGAAATCGGCGATCAAATCCGTGAAGTCGGACGCGAATATGGAACAACAACAGGCCGCCCGCGCCGTGTCGGCTGGTTTGACAGCGTTGTTGTCCGCCACGCCCGCCGTGTGAGCGGAATTACAGATCTTTCTCTGAACTCAATTGACGTCCTAACAGGAATTGAAACGTTGAAAATCTGTGTGGCATACCGCTACAAAGGCGAAATCATTGAAGAATTCCCAGCAAGTCTTAAGGCACTTGCTGAATGTGAGCCGGTATATGAAGAAATGCCAGGCTGGACTGAGGATATTACAGGTGCGAAGAGCTTGAGCGAGCTTCCGGAAAATGCGCGCCATTATCTTGAGCGTGTGTCTCAGCTGACAGGCATTCCGCTTTCTATTTTCTCTGTCGGTCCAGACCGCTCACAAACAAATGTCCTTCGCAGTGTGTACCGTGCGAACTAAATAGAATATGTCTGCAAGCCCCTATTTAAGGGGCTTGTTTTTTTGTTTGAAAGCCGCATATAAGTTGGTCTGAGAAAAAAATATGAAAAAAAACCAAAAAAGTTATTGCCACTTCTATTTGTTCGTGATATTATAAATCTCGTTGTTACGGAAACTGCTTCAATAGAGTACAAGATGAGAACTAGATTTAAGTCGTTTGCTCTATAGAAATTCCGACATCTTTAAGAGCCATTAGCTCAGTTGGTAGAGCATCTGACTTTTAATCAGAGGGTCGAAGGTTCGAGTCCTTCATGGCTCACCATTTCGTGAAGGCCCGTTGGTCAAGCGGTTAAGACACCGCCCTTTCACGGCGGTAACACGGGTTCGAATCCCGTACGGGTCATTGATTTACTTTAGCGTTATTGCTAAATTCCTTATTTGTCTGTGAGAGCTGACACGACAGCTCTCCGGGCAATTACTGTAAGGTCCGGTAGTTCAGTTGGTTAGAATGCCTGCCTGTCACGCAGGAGGTCGCGGGTTCGAGTCCCGTCCGGACCGCCATTTTACTTTACTTAGTAGAGAAAAATAAAACATTTGGCTCGGTAGCTCAGTTGGTAGAGCAACGGACTGAAAATCCGTGTGTCGGCGGTTCGATTCCGTCCCGAGCCACTTACCAAACGCATCTGCAATCGTAGGTGCGTTTTTTCTTTTAGGAAAAAGGCAAACATGAGGAGTGTTATAATAGAAGAAAAAGGGAGAACCGGCCCTGCGGCCGGTTCAAAGAAGAAGACGTCATTGATAAAGACGCACTCCGGTGAGGGGAGGTTTCAATAAAGTTATCTTTTTTAAAAAAAGTTGACCAGCATGACAATAGATAAACAACTGGCGATAAAGGTGAAACATGTGTTTTTTTTCTAAACCTTTATTTTTTTTATCTTTTGACCTTAAACCGTTATAATAGACAAGGACCCATTCTTTACATGGGCCATAAGTGATGAAACGAATGTTATATAGATGAAATGAAGTCATTCGGCAGGAGGAAAATCAAAATGATGGATAAAAAGATCCTTGTAGTAGATGATGAAAAACCGATTGCAGATATATTGGAATTTAACTTAAGAAAAGAAGGCTATGAAGTGCACTGTGCCCACGACGGAAACGAAGCCGTTGAAATGGTAGAAGAGCTTCAGCCTGATTTAATTCTTTTAGATATTATGCTCCCGAATAAAGACGGCGTTGAAGTATGCCGTGAAGTCAGAAAGAAATACGATATGCCAATCATTATGCTGACGGCTAAGGATTCAGAAATTGACAAGGTTATCGGGCTTGAAATCGGTGCCGATGACTATGTCACAAAACCATTCAGCACACGCGAGCTCTTGGCGCGTGTAAAAGCGAACCTGCGCCGCCAGCTGACAACAGCGCCTGCGGAGGAGGAGCCTTCCTCTAACGAGATTCATATCGGCTCTCTCGTCATCTTCCCTGACGCGTACGTTGTATCAAAACGAGACGAAACAATCGAATTGACTCATCGTGAGTTCGAATTGCTTCATTATTTAGCAAAACATATCGGACAAGTGATGACCCGTGAACATTTGCTTCAAACCGTTTGGGGCTATGATTATTTCGGCGATGTCAGAACGGTTGACGTAACAGTCCGCCGGCTTCGTGAAAAAATCGAGGATAACCCGAGCCATCCAAATTGGATCGTCACACGCCGCGGTGTAGGTTATTACTTGAGAAACCCAGAACAGGACTAATGCCCATATGAATAAGGTTGGTTTTTTTCGGTCGATCCAATTTAAGATTACCTTGATTTATGTGCTTTTGATTATCATTGCCATGCAAATCATTGGTGTGTATTTTGTCAATCAGGTAGAGAAGTCGCTGATCAGCTCTTATGAACAATCGCTGAATCAGCGAATCGACAACCTTTCTTATTATATCGAACAAGAATATAAGAGCGATAACGACAGCACCGTCATAAAGGATGACGTCAGCCGTATTTTGAATGACTTCACGAAAAGTGATGAGGTTCGGGAAATTAGCTTTGTAGATAAAAGCTATGAAGTGGTCGGTTCTTCAAAGCCGTATGGTGAGGAAGTGGCAGGGAAACAAACGACCGATCTGATTTTCAAAAGAATTTTTTCTACCAAACAGTCGTATTTAAGAAAATATTATGACCCGAAAAGCAAAATCAGAGTTCTTATTTCCGCGAAGCCCGTCATGACTGAAAACCAAGAGGTTGTCGGCGCGATCTATGTTGTCGCGAGTATGGAAGATGTTTTTAATCAAATGAAGACGATCAACACGATACTGGCGTCCGGCACAGGTTTGGCACTTGTTTTGACGGCTCTTCTCGGTATTTTTCTGGCAAGAACCATTACCCACCCGCTTTCAGATATGCGAAAGCAGGCGATGGAGCTTGCGAAAGGGAATTTCTCGAGGAAGGTTAAAAAGTACGGGCATGATGAAATTGGGCAGCTGGCCACAACGTTTAACCACTTAACGAGAGAGCTTGAAGATGCCCAAGCGATGACTGAAGGAGAACGCAGAAAGCTAGCCTCTGTCATTGCTTATATGACAGACGGCGTTATCGCCACAAACCGAAACGGAGCGATTATTCTCTTAAACAGCCCAGCGCTGGAACTGTTGAACGTTTCACGTGAAACAGCCTTAGAAATGCCGATTACGAGTTTGCTGGGGCTTCAAGAGAATTATACTTTTGAAGATTTAGTGGAGCAGCAGGATTCTATGCTGCTTGAAATTGAGCGCGATGATGAATTAACGGTGCTTCGCGTGAATTTCTCTGTGATTCAAAGGGAACACGGCAAAATTGATGGTTTAATCGCTGTCATTTACGATGTAACCGAACAAGAGAAAATGGATCAGGAACGCAGAGAATTCGTTGCGAATGTATCACATGAGCTGCGGACGCCGCTTACGACAATGCGCAGCTATTTAGAAGCGTTAGCTGAAGGCGCGTGGGAAAATAAAGACATTGCTCCGCGCTTCTTAATGGTGACGCAAAATGAAACAGAGCGTATGATCCGACTTGTCAATGATCTGCTTCAGCTGTCGAAATTTGACAGTAAGGATTATCAATTTAACCGGGAATGGATTCAGATTGTCCGGTTTATGTCACTTATTATTGACCGTTTTGAAATGACAAAAGAGCAGCATGTGGAGTTTATCCGCAATCTGCCGGACAGAGATCTGTATGTCGAGATTGACCAGGATAAAATAACGCAGGTGCTCGATAATATTATTTCTAACGCTTTAAAATATTCACCGGAAGGCGGACATGTCACGTTCTCGATTGATGTCAGTGAAGAGGAAGAACTTCTCTATATCAGCGTAAAGGATGAAGGGATCGGCATTCCGAAAAAAGATGTCGAAAAAGTCTTTGACCGCTTCTATAGGGTGGATAAAGCGAGAACGAGAAAGCTTGGCGGCACCGGTCTGGGATTGGCGATTGCCAAGGAAATGGTACAGGCGCACGGTGGAGATATTTGGGCGGACAGCATAGAAGGAAAAGGCACGACGATTACATTTACTCTTCCATATAAAGAGGAACAAGAGGATGATTGGGATGAAGCGTGAAAATATAAAAACGATATTACTTACGGTACTCGTCGTCATCAGTCTTGTTTTTACATGGGGGATATGGACGTTCCAGCCAAACTTTTCTGAAGGCTCATCCTCAACAGAGTCTACTGTTCGTGTGAAACATAAAATCGAAAAAACCACCCAAAAGCTGTCTGAAACGGTAAGGCCAAGGGACATGTTTATCCATGATGACGGCGCTCATTACAAAGTGGATGACAATGCCCTCTATGAAGAAATTTGGT
Organism: Bacillus sp. LR_5; assembly: GCF_042709275.1. Classification (NCBI taxonomy): domain Bacteria; kingdom Bacillati; phylum Bacillota; class Bacilli; order Caryophanales; family Bacillaceae; genus Bacillus; species Bacillus sp. LR_5. The sequence goes on from NZ_JAVAXX010000146.1 coordinate 4,983, forward strand.
CTGACTTGCCGCATTGGGATGTGAAAGGAATTAAAGATATTTCGGATCAGTATGACAAGGCTGGATTCAAAAGCTGGTTTTATGGAATAGGCGGTTCTGAAGCCAAGCTTGACTTGCAATTCAGCGATACGATTCCGATTGATATTTTCCAAACGCTGTTTAAATGGTCTAATCAGTCGTTTGAATACAGTTCGTTTGACCATATTCTGATCCCGTTCAATGAAACAAAAGCGAACAAGAAAATCTATTTGGTGTCATACAGCAAGCAGCTCATTCTTGAAGTGACGGTTGAATCAGCAAACTACCGGAACATTATGAACGACTTGAAAAACAGGCAATCAAATATGCCGGCGTTCAGTTTGTTCTCCATTGGCTCAAAGAAAGAGTTCTTGCTGCCGAACAAACCGCTTACGATGGACAAAAAAGAATTTGTCACAGAATCGATTAAAACAAATACCTTTAAGCAGGCTTTGTTTAGTGATCCGAGCATTGTAAGAGAAGATTCGAATTACAACAACAGAAATGTGCTGACAGATGGGATCAGCCGGTTAGATGTGAATCTAAGCCAGCGACAGGTGCAATTTCAGCAGCGCAATTTGGTGCAGAGCACATCCTATCAAACAGGTGAATTAATCAAAAAGAGCCAAAAATACCTTGAGGATACCGGAAGCTGGACGGATCACTATCAATTTTTCAATATCAATGACAGCCAGCAGCTGAGCTTCTATATCTTTATGGATCAGATCCCGGTCATTAACAGCACCGCCAAACCTTTCGGAGCGACATCGGCGATTACGGTGCAATGGGCGAATGATGATATTCTCAGCTATAAGCGGCCGAATTACAGTCTCGGAACGAATCCAATTAAAACAAGTGAAATAGAGCTCATGAGCGGCAGCGAAGTGAAGATGCTGCTTTCTAAACAAACCGCTTATGATACGGACAAAATTGATCAGATCTTCCTTGCTTATCAATTGGTATCAACATCAACCAATGATGATCCTCTCGTTGAACTGGAACCGGTTTGGGCGATGAAAGTAAATGGAAAAATTGTGCCGATTACAAAGGATTTATTGAGGAAGGAGGGGGCTAACAGTGGAGTGGAATAAGACAAAATCAATCTTCATCGTTGCCTTCCTCATTTTAGATATTTTCTTAGGCTATCAGTTTTTTCAAAAATGGCAGGCTACCGGCAAAGAATATGAAGTCATTAAAAATGATGTCGAGCATGACATGAAGGCCGATCATATCACGTATGAAGGCTTGAATAAGGAAGCGACAGAAGGCTATCGGATCACGGCAAATCAAAAAGCCTTCACCAAGGAGGAAATTGAGGCGCTGAAGGATCAAAAGCCTTTGATGGACATGCCTAGTGATGATCATAAAGTAACGAGCCTGAAAATGAAGTTTGCAAATCCAATCGCCCTATCAAAGAAGGATATCGAGGACGATGCTCAGGCACTTGTTTCTTCGAAAATTCAAGATGGCGAAAAATATAAGCTTTGGAAGGTTGATAAATCGAAGAAAGAAATTATTTTCTTCCAAACGTACGAAGGTCATTATATTTACCAAAAGACCGACAATCCCGCTAATATGATTGGGCAAGTGGTGCTGCATCTAAACGGTAAAAACGAGGTTGTGTCATACGACCAGACTACGCTTGAGACCTTCAAGCAAATCCAGAAAGAAAGCTTAATTACTGAAATGGATGCGGTTGAGCTATTGTACTATCAAAATCAATTAAAAGAATACAGCACTGTGAAGAGCTGTAAATTCGGCTATGTAGCACAATATCCGCTGACGAGTACGCAGGTGCTGGCGCCGGTATGGAGAATTACGGTCGAGTACGAGAAAAAAGTGAACGGTGAGAAAAAGACAGTACAAGAGTATTTTACTGTGAATGCTTTGGAGAGTACGATTTTAGATACAGATCAATGAAAATAATGGAGTGAGACAAACATGAGCTTGCAATTTAGCGTACTTGCGAGCGGGAGTACGGGAAATGCGTTTTACCTCGAAACAGAGGATCACGCATTTTTAGTGGACGCCGGTTTGAGCGGAAAAGCCATGGATGGGCTGATGGCGCAGATCGGGCGTAAGCTGGATGATGTAGACGGCATTTTTGTGACGCATGAGCATAGTGACCATATTAAGGGCCTTGGTGTCGTCGCCAGAAAGTACAAGCTTCCGATCTATGCGAACGAGAAGACTTGGAAAGCGATGGAGAATCAAATCGGCAAAATTGACACCGATCAAAAGTTTGTATTTCCAATGGAGACGGTAAAGTCGTTCGGCGGACTTGATGTTGAATCGTTTGGCGTCTCCCACGATGCGGCGGAACCGATGTTTTATGTGTTCCATTATAACGGCCGAAAGCTCGCGTTAATGACAGATACGGGATATGTCAGCGACCGAATGAAAGGCATTATCCGTTCAGCGAATGTGTTTGTGTTTGAAAGCAATCACGATGTCGGTATGCTGCAAATGGGAAGATACCCATGGAGCATTAAGCGGCGGATTTTAAGTGACGTCGGGCACGTGTCAAATGAAGATGCTGCCTTGGCGATGACGGATGTCATTGGCGATGAGACGTCTCGTATTTACCTGGCGCATTTGAGCCAGGACAACAACATGAAGGAGCTGGCAAGAATGTCTGTGCAGCAGACATTGGCTTCTAAAGGATTTGTAACGGGTGAGACATTTGACTTATACGACACCGATCCGAAGAAGGCCACTCCGCTTTGCGCTGTATAATTTTTCTATGTAAATCATGACTATTCTAGGAACTTCTAACCCACAATATAACCATATTAACGTTCTTGGAAAGGATGGAATATGGTGGATTACGAACGTGAGGAAGAACATACTACTCCTGAACAGCCAAAGAGAAGCAAAAAAGGATATTTTCTTTCAAGCCTGATTGGCGTGATTGTCGGTGCCGTATTAATGGCGTTTATCATGCCGTACCTTTCAAATGAAGGGCTAGATACGGGCGCTTTAGATCAGCAGCAGAACAATAACGGCCGGGAATCAATCAGGACGGTGAATGTCAGTGTCAACAATACGGTCACCAAGATTGTCAGCAATGTGTCGCCCGCCGTTGTCGGTGTTGTGAACATCCAAAAATCAGATATACGGGGAGAGAGCGGCGAGGCTGGAAGCGGCTCTGGCGTCATCTATAAGAAAAATGACCATTCCGCTTATGTCGTGACCAACCATCATGTCATCGAAGGCGCTTCCCAAATTGAAATCAGCTTGAAAGACGGCTCACGTGTATCAGCTGATCTTGTCGGCAGCGACCAGCTGATGGATCTGGCCGTTTTACGGGTGAAAAGCGATAAAATTAAAGCAGTCGCCGATTTCGGAAATTCAGATAAAGTGAAGTCTGGGGAGCCGGTTATTGCGATCGGGAACCCGTTAGGCCTTGAGTTTGCTGGCTCTGTCACACAAGGCGTCATCTCGGGTACGGAGAGGGCGATCCCAGTAGATTCAAACGGTGATGGACAGCCTGACTGGAACGCAGAAGTCCTGCAAACAGATGCGGCCATTAACCCTGGGAACAGCGGCGGTGCTTTGTTAAATATGGATGGGAAGGTCATTGGCATCAATTCAATGAAAATTGCCGAGTCGGCGGTTGAAGGGATTGGCCTGTCGATTCCATCTAAGCTCGTGATCCCTGTGATAGAGGATTTAGAGAGATACGGAAAGGTCAAACGCCCGTTCCTTGGGATTGAGATGAAATCGCTAAGCGACATCGCAAGCTATCATTGGGATGAAACATTAAAGCTTCCTAAGCATGTTACCAATGGAGCGGTTGTGATGGGTGTAGACGCCTTTTCACCTGCCGGAAAAGCGGGGCTGAAGGAACTGGATGTCATCACGGGATTTGACGGATACAAAGTAAATGATATTGTTGACCTGCGAAAACGGCTTTATCAGAAAAAAGTCGGTGACCGGGTGAAGGTGAAGTTTTACCGCGGCGGAAAAGAAAAATCTGTAGACATCAAGCTGTCCTCCGCAGACCAATTAGGAAGTTAATCAAAACAGTCTGGCATCGTTTGCCAGGCTGTTTTGATATGCAAAAAAACTGAACGGGGGTCACGCCCGTTCAGTTGAAAAGGATATATCGAATATGAAGAAAAATACAAGATGGATGTTACACGTGAAACAGCAGCAAATGGCTGTTAACTGCAAATACCTCCATTCTCAGCATTCACTTTAATGGTTTGTACCGTGTGGTTGCTGGCTGTGATGGTGATGATGTACACATAGGTGCCATTTTCTTTCTTTAATGCAGAAGATGTGACAGTACCTTTGCATTTGTTCAACGCAATGCTTTGTGCTTTTGCTTTTGTGATCGCGGCTTGTTTATGTTCAACGTGATGCTTGACGATTTTTCCGCTGTTGCGGTTAATGTTAAAGGTGTGAATTTTGCCATCCTCACCAAGCACTTTAATGACATAGACATAAACGCCATCTGCTTTCTTCATTTGTGCTGATTGAACTGCGCCTTTGCAGTTCTTTAAAGCGACAGTTTTTGCTTTAGAGAGCGTAATAGAAGCCTGCTGCTGGGTTTGAACTTTAGCAGTGTCTTCTTTATGCAGAACAGCCGCGTGTGCGGATGATAAAGAACTGATTGAAATGATCGCTCCTAAAGCAGCTGCAGAACATATTTTCATATTCATTTGTAGGTCCTCCTTAGAAAAAGAACTGAACGCGGGTCACGCACGTTCAGTTTAAAAGAGTATTTAGAAAAAGGTAGACATGAACTTAGAACTTTGTGTTAAAACAAGACTGGTGTTATACGTTGAATTTCAGTTATTTTACTGCTGGCAGGCAGTTTATTTTATTTGCAAATGCTTCCGTTTTCAGCATTCACTTTCACTGTTTGTTCAGTGTGGTTTTGGGCAGTGATTTTAATCACGTAAACGAATGTGCCGTTTTCTTTCTTCAAATCAGTAGATTTCACTGTGCCTTTGCATTTATTTAGTGCAATTTGATGTGCTTTTGTTTTTGTAACGGCTGCGTTTTTCTTTTGCACTTCTTGTTTTACGATTTTACCACTGTCACAGTTGACATGGATTATATGAGTGCTTCCATCTTCGCCAAGCACTTTGACAACGTAGATGTATGCGCCGTTTTCTTTCTTCAGTTCAGAAGATTGAACTGCGCCTTTGCATTTGTTGAGTGCGATTTGATGCGCTTTTGTTTTAGAAAGATGTGCTTGCTTCTTTTGCTCGTGTTTTGCGACTTTGCTGTTTTCTCCATTGATATGGAACGTGTGAAGGCTTCCGTCTTCACCCATTACTTTTACGACGTAAACGTAAACACCGTTTTCTTGCTTCAGCTCAGAAGATTGAACCGCACCTTTGCAGTTTTTCAAAGCGATCGATTGGGCTTTTGTTTTGCTGATATAGCTTTGTTTCTTTTGAACATCATGTTTCACAACTTTGCCGCTGTTGCAGTTGACGTTCATCGTATGCTGTTTGTCGTCCTCACCGAGAACTTTCACAACATATACGTATGTGCCATTCACTTTCTTCATTTGGGCTGATTGAACAGTACCTTTGCATTTGTTCAAAGCAACCTGTTTTGCCTTTGCTATTGTGATGGAAGCCTGTTGCTTCGTCTCAACCTTCGTTGATGTATCATCCTTTTGAATGACAGCGGCGTGAGCAGAAGTGAAAGAACTGATTGAAATAATCGTTCCCAGTGCAGCTCCTGATAAAACTTTAGTGATATTCATGTGAGATTCCTCCTTTATTTCATTGTTGGCTGTACCAACTAAGGCAATTGTATAGGCCGAAGCTGAAAATCAAATGAGGGCTGGCTGAAAACTTGCTGAATTCAGCTGATTTTTAGGGAAGATTCAGTTTGTTTTCAGGTAAAAACGAATAATAGGAGGGGAAGGGAAAAAACTAATCAGAGGTTTATGCCAACTAAGGAGAGAGCACAGCATGAATAGGATGAAAGGCATCAAGATTTTGCTCGTGGACGATGAACCGGCGATATTAGATTTTTTGACAATGGGTCTTGAAAATGAAGGCTTTGAAGTGAAGACAGCAGCTGACGGAATGACAGCGATGAACACCGTAAAGACATTTCAGCCGCATGTGGCCATCTTGGATGTGATGATGCCCGGAATGGATGGACTGGAAGTATCGAGGATGATGAAAAAAACCGGCCATACCGCGGTTATTATGCTTACGGCCAAGGATGAGGTGGGGGTTCGGGTAAAAGCGCTGACAGAGGGCGCTGATGATTATATGATCAAACCCTTCAGCTTTGAAGAGCTGCTGGCGCGAATCTATGCGAGAATTCGGGATCACTTTCCCAACCTGTTTGAAGAATTCGCGCTCGGTCCGTTTCGAATTGATGATCGGCGCAGAGAAATCCGCTATCAGGAAGAGGTGCTCAAGCTTTCAGCAACAGAATACGAGCTTTTAAAGTTTTTGGTGCTGAATCACGGCCTTGTGCTCAGTAAAGCAAGGATTCTGGATAAAGTATGGGGGTATGATTTTTACGGAGAAGAGAATATTGTTGAAGTGTACATTCGTTCCTTGCGGGAAAAATTGAATGACAAAAAGCATGAAGTGATCCGAACGGTTCGGGGTGCGGGCTATCGGGTGGATATTGAATGAAAAAACGATTCAAAACACTGCGCTTTCAGCTTTTATTCCGTTCATTATGCATTCTCGTTCTTCTATTGGTGTTTGTCGGCGCTATGCAATATGTGTTTGGAAAACGCCTCTTATATGAAAACCGAGCTGTCAGCATTCAAAGTTATATCAACTCAACGGAGCCAACCATCTGGAATAATATTAAAACATACAAAAGCCATCCCGACAGCTCGGAAAAGTCAGATGGTGCTGTCCGTCCCGCCTTTATCTATCCGGGCGTGACCATTGTTTTTATCGATAAGAAAACAAAAGACAGTACGGTATTGTCGACCGATCCATATGCGGGAGCACCGCCAACAGTGAAAAAAAGTGTATATGATGAGGCATTAAAAGATACGATGGCCTTGCATTACAAAATCACGAAAAATGAATCCGGCGAGGAAGTGCTGATTGTGTTTCAGGCTATTACTATTGATGGAAAAGAAGCAGGCGTGATCCAAATGAGTACTTTAACAGAACCACTGAAGGACGTACTGCTCCGGCAAATCAGCATTTATTCCACGCTCTCGCTGGTTGCGCTCCTGCTCGGGCTTTTCACGTTCTTGCCTGTGGTCAGACATACGCTTAAACCGTTATCACAAATGGTACATATGATGGGAGAAATCAATGCAGGAAATTTGAATAAAAGGCTTCCTGTATATCGAAAACAAATGGAAATCGACACGCTCGCTATTTCGTTTAATCGCATGCTGGAGCGGATTGAAACGTCATTTAAAGCAGAAAAAGAGGCGAAGGAGCGCATCCGGCAATTTGTATCAGACGCTTCACATGAATTGAGAACGCCTTTAACGTCCATACACGGCTTTATCGAAGTGCTGCTGCGTGGCGCCGCGCTTCAGCCGGAGCAGAGAGATAGGGCGCTGAATAGTATGTATGAAGAGTCGAAGAGAGCCACTCGGCTGATAGAGGATCTGTTGTTTTTAGCAAAAATTGATCGGGTGCCGAGCTTTGAAATGAAGAGAGGAAATCTCGATGCGCTCATAAGGGAAATGGAGCCGCAGCTCAGTCTGCTTGCAAAAGAAAGAAGGCTGCAGCTGCTGCTTGAGGATGATGCTAAAGCGGTGTTTGACCGGGATAAGATGAAACAGGTCATTCTGAATTTGGTTTATAACGCGGTGCAGTATACAAATGAGAGAACCGGTGCCATCACTATTTCTCTGCAAAAAGGCAGTTCCGGCGTGATGCTGATGATAGCAGACAATGGCACAGGCATCGCGCCGGAGCATTTGCCGCATTTATTTAACCGATTTTACAGGGCAGACCCATCCCGCTCCCGGAAATATGGAGGTTCGGGATTAGGCCTTGCCATAACGAAATCGATTATCGACAGTCACAATGGGACGATTGAAGTGAAAAGTGAAATCGGCAGAGGCACTGTATTTATGATCAGGCTTCCTGCCCCGGATTATTCGTTAGACGAGTGAGAAAATTTCTTCAGCCGATATTGGAGGCTTTGTCTGCTGATGCCAAGCTCCTGAGCAGCTTTCGAGATGTTATGGCCGTGTTTTCTTAACACGTTCTCTATCACATATTTTTCGAAGCTTTCCATTTTTTCTTTTAAGTCCGCGGCTGGCTGGTGTCTTGGTGTTTCCGGCTCAGGGATGTCAGCCGGCTTGATTTTCATGCGGTATTGATAGGGCAGATGGGAAGCCGTAATCGTTTGCTCGTCCGTCATGAAATTCATTGCGCCTTCGATCATATGCTCAAGCTCGCGAATATTTCCCGGCCAGTCATAAGAAAGGAAAAATTGCTTCACGTCATCGCTGATGTGTTCAACATTCATTTGGAATAGATGGTTGTTTTTCTGGATGAACTCCGACGCGAGAAGCAAAATGTCTTCTTTTCGTTCACGAAGCGGCGGGATGATCAGTGTGACGACACTCAGCCTGTAATACAAGTCCTTCCGCATTCGTTCGCCTGCAATTGCATCAATTGGATCTTCATTCATCGTGGCAATAATACGTACGTCAATCGGTGTATCCTTTGTTGAACCGATGCGCCTGATTTTCCGCTCTTGAAGGGCGCGCAGCAGCTTCGCCTGAAGGCTGAGATTCAGCGAGTTGATTTCATCTAACAGCAGCGTCCCGCCGTGGGCTTGTTCAAACAGGCCGGGCTGGTCGACAGCGCCGGTAAACGCGCCTTTTTTCGTCCCAAACAAAATGCTTTCCACAAGGCTGTCTGGCAGTGCCGCACAGTTTTGCGAAATAAACGGGCCGCCAGAACGATCGCTTCCATTATGGATACTTTGCGCGAACAGTTCTTTTCCCGTGCCGGTTTCGCCTGCGAGAAGGACAGATGATGACGTACGGGTTGCCCGCTTGGCGTTTTCGATGACGTCTCGAATGGCCGGACTGGTGCCGAGAATACTGTCAAACGTATAGGTTGTGCTGCCTTTTTTGTTCATATTCTCCCTGATCAGCCGTTCAAGCTTTGTCACATCCTTGGCAATTTCAACGGCGCCCTTGATTTTGCCGTCTTGGACGATGGGATATGTATGATTGATCGTCGTAATTTCCTGGCCTTTATTATTGAAATAGCTCTGTTTGACGTTTTTAATCGTCTTGCCTTCCTGAAGAGCCTGTACCAGTGTGCTGTCCTGCTGCTTTGAAAACATAAACACATCCATCAGGTTTTTATTCAGGACGTCATGCTTCTCCATATCTTCAATCTGCATCATTTTATTGTTATAAACGATTGTGTTTCCATGCTCGTCTACCACGTGCAGGCCAACATCGATTTCATCTAAAATGCTCTGAAAAACCAATGTGAGGAATTCGCTGTCTTTGACCACTGTATGAACCTCCCTCAGTTTTCTTAATATTGCTTCTATTTTATAAAAAAATGGAGAGGATATGCAAAAGAATTTTGCACTTGCTGGAATTTTTGCTCGAAATATCAGAATGTTTTTGCACCTTGTCCTCGAAAATTGTAGAAAACACACGAATTCTTGATTTGGCACAGAACTTGCATTTATATAAAGGGAAAGCAGGATAACATGTTGAAACAGAAAACAAGGGGGAATTCAAATATGCCAGCTTTATCTAAATCCAAAGAAATTATTGATCAGACGTCTCATTACGGAGCCAACAATTATCATCCGCTCCCGATTGTTATTTCTGAAGCGCTGGGTGCTTGGGTAAAGGACCCGGAAGGCAATGAATATATGGATATGCTGAGTGCTTACTCTGCGGTAAACCAGGGGCACAGACACCCGAAAATCATTCAGGCATTAAAGGATCAGGCTGATAAAATCACCCTCACGTCACGCGCGTTTCATAACGATCAGCTTGGGCCGTTTTACGAAAAAACAGCTAAACTGACAGGCAAAGAGATGATTCTGCCGATGAATACAGGAGCCGAAGCGGTTGAATCCGCGGTGAAAGCGGCGAGACGCTGGGCGTATGAAGTGAAGGGCGTAGCTGACAATCAAGCGGAAATTATCGCATGTGTCGGGAACTTCCACGGCCGCACGATGCTGGCGGTATCTCTCTCTTCTGAAGAGGAATATAAACGAGGATTCGGCCCGATGCTTCCGGGAATCAAACTCATTCCTTACGGCGATGTGGAAGCGCTTCGACAGGCCATTACGCCGAATACAGCGGCATTCTTGTTTGAACCGATTCAAGGCGAAGCGGGCATTGTGATTCCGCCGGAAGGATTTTTACAGGAAGCGGCGGCGATTTGTAAGGAAGAGAATGTCTTGTTTATTGCGGATGAAATTCAAACGGGTCTCGGACGTACAGGCAAGACATTTGCCTGTGACTGGGACGGCATTGTTCCGGATATGTATATCTTGGGCAAAGCGCTTGGCGGCGGTGTGTTCCCGATCTCATGCATTGCGGCGGACCGCGAGATCCTAGGCGTGTTTAACCCTGGCTCACACGGCTCAACATTTGGCGGAAACCCGCTTGCATGTGCAGTGTCTATCGCTTCATTAGAAGTGCTGGAGGATGAAAAGCTGGCGGATCGTTCTCTTGAGCTTGGCGAATACTTTAAAAGCGAGCTTGAGAGCATTGACAACCCGGTTATTAAAGAAGTTCGTGGCAGAGGGCTGTTTATCGGTGTGGAATTGACTGAAGCCGCACGTCCGTATTGTGAGCGTTTGAAGGAAGAAGGGCTTTTATGCAAGGAAACGCATGATACAGTCATTCGTTTTGCACCGCCATTAATCATTTCCAAAGAGGATTTGGATTGGGCGATAGAGAAAATTAAGCACGTGCTGCAAAACGCATAAATCCGCACCATGGCGGGATATTCACTTCGTTTGTATAAATTTACAACAGAAAAATCAGCACTCCCTATTTGCTCAGCTACAGTATTTTAGTATAATGTATCTTTATGAGAAGAAGTGAATTTTATATTAAATAGATAA
>NZ_JAVAXX010000147.1:0-15958 GCF_042709275.1 Bacillus sp. LR_5
GATGATTGCTATACATACTAATGCAGATGAAGGAGATGTCAAGACAATGCTTGATACTCAGCAAATTAAAGAAATTATTCCTCACCGTTATCCGTTTTTGCTTGTGGATCGGATTACGGAAGTTGAAGAGGGCAAACGGGCAAAAGGCTATAAAAATGTAACCGCTAATGAAGAGTTCTTTAACGGACATTTTCCTCAGTACCCGGTTATGCCCGGCGTATTAATCGTAGAAGCACTCGCTCAAGTCGGAGCTGTTGCGATGTTGATTAAAGAAGAAAACCGCGGCAGACTGGCTTTTTTTGCAGGCATTGATAACTGCCGCTTTAAAAAACAAGTCAAGCCTGGTGACCAGCTTCACCTTGAGGTTGAAATCATTCGTGCCCGCGGCACAATCGGGCGCGGAAAAGGCGTTGCCACAGTTGATGGCGAAGTCGTTTGCGAAGTAGAACTGACTTTTGCCCTTGGAGAATAATTGAAAAAAGGCAGATGGCCAGCGGCACATTTGTCTTTTTTTCTTTACAAATATAGAAAAGCAGGTGATTGTATGTGGAATGAATTTAAAGCCTTTGCCATGCGGGGGAATATCGTAGACCTTGCGATTGGTGTTGTGATAGGCGGCGCTTTCGGAAAGATCGTCACATCTCTAGTAAATGATATCATTATGCCTTTGGTCGGTTTGCTGCTGGGAGGGCTTGACTTTTCAGGCCTGTCGTTTACGTTTGGCGATGCTGTAGTGAAGTATGGCAGCTTTATACAGACGATTGTGAACTTCTTAATTATATCGTTCTCCATTTTTATCGTCATTCGGACTTTGAATGGGTTAAGGCGCAAAAAAGAAGCAGCAGAAGAAGAGGCTGCGGAGGAAGCGGTGGATGCGCAGGAGGAGCTGCTGAAAGAAATCAGAGACCTGCTGAAGCAGCAAGCAAAGTCGCCGGAATAAAAAAGATGCCGTTAGAAACGGCGTCTTTTTTTATCTCAATTTTCGTTTAGGTTCGTTCTGTGTCCTTCAGTTCTTTAGGGCTTCCTGTTGTTTCAGCGAGATGAATGAGCATTGAGACAGAGGTGCCTGCATCCGGAGTGCTGCTGATCATCAACTCGCTTCCGCAAAAATGTTTCAGCCGCTGATTGATATTTTTCAATCCGACGCTGCGATCAAAATCCGTTGATAAGAGATCTATTTGTTTTTCCGGAGTTATCCCGGGACCGTTATCCTCTACTTTGATGTGATACTCATTTTTGCTTTGTTTTTTAGCTGTCAGTTTGATCCATCCTCCGCCTCTTTTCTTGCTGACACCATGAAGAACGGCATTTTCCACCAAGGGCTGAATCATTAAAGGCGGAAGGATAAAGTCAATGTCTTCATCTATATCGAAAAGAACCTCAAGCCGATTACCGAATCGCGTCTTTTCTATAGAAAGATAGGAATTGATAATCGAAAGCTCATGTCTGAAGGAACTGATGGCTGATGTATTTTGAAAGTCAAAACTCATTCTTAAATAGTTAGTAAATTCCTCTGTTACCTATCGGGCCTTTTCAATATCCAAATGAGTGAGAGAAATAATCGTGTTTAATACATTATAAAGAAAATGAGGCTTGATTTGCGACTGGAGAAACGCCATTTCCATTCTTGTGGCTTGATTTGCTGTATGTTTCATCATGATCAGGTTTTGAATACGCGCCATAAATTCAGAGTAATGATAAGGTTTTTGCAAAATGTCATTCGCTCCGGCATGAAAAGCCTTGTATTTGTCATGGCCGATAATGGCAGCTGTAATGATCAGAACCGGAAGATCAACCATGCTGAATCGTTCGCGAATTTTCATACAGACTTCGAAACCAGTCATATCCGGCATCATAAAGTCACAGCTTCAGGCCTTGCACCGGGACAATACGCTTTTGTTGAAACGAAAGCGCCAGCCGGTTATGTGCTGAACACTGAGAAAATAGAGTTTGAGATTTCTGATTCCTCTGAAGGAAAGCCTGAAGCTACAGATGCCGGGATCGCCATTAAAGCATTCCAGTCAAGTGGAGAACGTCGAAAGCACGTGAAATATACTTATTTTTACTTCACAATCAAGGCGGCTGATAACAATTAAAAGTGTCGATCTGGAGCTTCCGATCGTAAAAGGCACAACCAATGAAAATCTTTTGATAGGGGCGGCAACAATGCGCCCGGATCAAAAAATGGGTGAGGGAAATTATCCGTTGGCGGGCCATCATTTGAAGCAAAAGAATCTTCTGTTCGGACCTCTGGAGAATATAAAAACAGGTGCCCAAATTGTCATCACGGATTTTAAAAAGGATTATATCTATTCTGTAACATCTAAAGACATCATATCGGAAACGGATGCAGATGTAGTTGAGGAGACAAACAAAAAAGAGATTACGCTAATCACATGTGACAAGGCTGTCAAAACTGAAGGGCGCCTTGTTGTGAAAGGGGAATTGGTTGATTCTTTTGGCCATACAAATTAAATATGCAAGGGTGAAAGCACGAAGAGAAAAGCTGCCGTTCAAAACGGCAGCTTTTTTCATGCAGAACATATCTATTCAAAATGTCTATTGTGGTGCTCTTCGGTTCTGTGTCTGTTTTGGGGAACATGCCCCCTCATATTTATAATTTTTGCTTAAATGCCTCAATGAGTTTTGTTCCTGTATAGCCCTCTTTTACAAGGGACTCGAGAATGGTTTCAGTGCCCTGCTGTTTTCTTGTGACCATTTGTCCGTAGAGTAAAACCTGGATGCTTTCTTCCAGCTTGACGATATTTTTCACTGCTGCTGTCAGCTGGGCGGGGCGATTGCTTTTTTTCGTGATCGTTACAAATACTTTGGCTTCAGATTGGCTGTTTTGAAGCTGTTCAAAAAAAGACAGATGTTCTTTCTGTACAAGCGCCTCAATCAGCCAGTGATTTTCACCGTCTTCTTTATTTATAATCAGTCCGTCAATAAGGGGAAACTGTTCGATTGATTGTTCTTCCTTGTCCACTCGTTCCACATTCAGGTCAACCAGTTTAAAGGTTTTCATTTCTTCTCACCCCGATTACTTCCAAAGTTTTCTTGCCTTCCATTATAACATAAACGTTTTCGAGGAAAAAATCCTGCAATGCTGGGGCTAAAGAATTTTGCATGAGCGAAACATTTAATAATTTCTATTTTTTCATTATACTGTAACTGACTATGGATTACGGAGAGATGTGGTATGAATCAATTTCGTTTAAAAGAAATTTATATTGACGGCGCTCCTTCTGAAAGCCATTTGATTCAAAAGGAAGTAACATATATGTTAAGCCGTAAAGAAGTGTTTGAGGTTCATCTGAACAAAAAAGGAAGAATAAGTTTTTTATACGAAACACAAGATGGCATGGAGCAGTATAAAATCAAGCTGTCAATGCCGGAAAAAAAATTGAGCTTTCAGTGGTTTGCGTGGGATGGCTCTTCCTATGTGCGCATGAATACGCAAAACTGGCTGACAAAGCAAATCTTTTTCCGTTTTTTAAAAAGTACATATTTCTTCAAAGGGAAAAAGCAAAAGATGTTTTTAGCTGAAGGAAAAATGAAAACGAAAGATAAAAACAGAGGCTGAAAGCCATTTTTAAGCGTTTTTCTTTTCTTGTTGCATCATTTACAATACATACAACCGCAAGGAGAGGAGGAATCGCATGTTCAATCATGTCATGCTTGTCGGACGTCTTACAAAAGATCCTGATCTTCGCTACACTTCCGCCGGTGCGGCAGTTGCACATGTTACGCTCGCGGTGAACCGCAGCTTCAAGAATGCTTCAGGTGAAATCGAAGCTGATTACGTCAATTGCACACTTTGGAGAAAAACAGCTGAAAACACGGCGTTGTATTGCCAAAAAGGTTCTCTCGTCGGCGTAAGCGGACGGATTCAGACACGAAGCTATGAAAACGCGGAAGGCGTTAACGTGTATGTAACAGAAGTGTTGGCTGACACTGTTCGTTTTATGGACCCTAAACCCCGGGAAAAAGCTGCTGATTGACACCCCCTGCTCCTCCCGTTATCTATCCATTCACTATTATCCGGATCTTCGCATCATCCCCTCAAAATTGACCAGTCGACCAGACTGGTTCTTTCTTTTTGTCTACTTAGGAAAAATTGGTTCTCTCGACGCATTTTTACTTAAAATCACTTATTAATGTTGAATAAAATTAAATAAAAACTTATAATTGCTTATAAATGATTGCTGAGAAAAGGAATGAGGGCGTGTACCAAGAAGAAAGATTAGTTGCGATTTTGGATTTTTTAAAACAGCATAACCGAATTACAACGGAGCAGATCTGTACGCTCCTGCAAGTGTCAAGGGATACAGCGCGACGAGATCTTGTGAAACTTGAGGAACAGAATGCCATCATCCGCACAAGAGGCGGCGCCATTTTGCCGACTGTGCATCAGAAAATTCAAAGCTATTCCGGCCGCCTGAAAACAGTGTCTGAGGAAAAAAATAAGATCGGCAGGCTTGCAGCATCGCTTATTCATGATGGAGACCGGGTGATTTTAGACGCCTCTACAACTGTTCAGGCATGTGCAAAGCATTTGAATGCGGTTGATTGTACGGTAATCACCAATTCGATTAATCTTGCGGATGTGCTGTCCGATAAAGAGGGAATTGAAATTTATCTGCTGGGAGGCAAGCTGGAAAAGGAGCACCGCTTTCTGTACGGGTCCTCTGTGATTGAAAAGCTCTCAAGCTACCATGTTGATAAAGCGCTGATTGGTGTGGTCGGTATTTCCGAACATGGCATTACAATTGCGCATGAAGAGGATGGCATGGTGAAGCGGAAAATGATACAGCAGGCAAAGCAGGTAATTGCGCTTGCAGACCATTCTAAGCTGGGCAGCACCAGTTTTTATCAGTATGCGGAGCTGAATGAAATCGACCTCTTGATTACAGACAGGCTGCCGAATCAGGCATTTTGTGACTTGCTTGACCGAAACGGCGTTGAGCTTCTCGTGACAGAACAGGATGAAGGAAAGGACTGACAAACGTGAAATTAATTGCGATTGACTTAGATGGAACCTTACTCAACAGCAAGCATCAGGTAAGCTTGGAAAATGAAAACGCACTGCGGCAGGCGCAGCGGAACGGTATTGAGGTGGTGGTGTCAACTGGTCGCGCTCATTTTGACGTCATGTCAATCTTTGAACCGCTGGGGATCAAAACATGGGTCATCAGTGCGAACGGCGCCGTCATTCACGATCCCGAGGGCAGGCTTTATCATCACGAAACGATTGATAAGAAACGGGCGTATGACATTCTCTCATGGCTTGAGTCGGAAAACTATTATTATGAGGTATTCACAGGTTCAGCGATTTATACGCCGCAAAACGGCAGAGAACTTCTTGATGTTGAGCTGGACAGATTCAGAAGCGCAAATCCGGAAGCGGATCTTTCTGTCCTTAAGCAGGCGGCCGAGGTGCAATACAGCCAATCGGGCTTTGCTTACATTAACTCCTTTCAAGAGCTGTTTGAAGCCGATGAGCCAATCGATTTTTACAATATTCTCGGCTTTTCTTTCTTCAAAGAAAAGCTTGAGGCAGGCTGGAAAAGATATGAGCATGCCGAAGATTTGACACTTGTCAGTTCGGCTGAGCACAACTTTGAGCTTTCTTCCCGCAAAGCTTCCAAGGGGCAGGCGCTGAAGAGGCTTGCAAAACAGCTGAATATTCCGCTCGAGGAAACCGCTGCTGTAGGTGACAGTTTAAATGACAAATCGATGCTGGAGGCTGCGGGAAAAGGTGTAGCGATGGGCAATGCCCGGGAAGACATCAAATCGATAGCCGATGCTGTCACCTTAACCAATGACGAACATGGTGTCGCACATATGATGAAACATTTGTTGTAAGTATATGTGCTGCCACAAAAGCGCATCCTGTTGATAACCGGCGTAACGGGTTTTTTGGAAATTCGGCGTGACGGCTATGAACGGAAAAAAGCTGGCTCTAAAAGAGCCAGCTTTTTTAGTCATGATTATTGCGCTGTAGCGCTTAATGTAAACAATTCTTCGAGCTCCTGTGTGGAAAGCTCGGTAATCCAGTTTTCACTTTGGATAATTTGATCGTTCAGGGTTTGCTTGGATTCAAGCATGACATCAATTTTTTCTTCGATTGTTCCTGTCGTAATCATTTTATGAACGTGGACAAAGCGCTCCTGGCCTATGCGGTATGCACGGTCAGTCGCTTGATTTTCAACCGCCGGGTTCCACCATCTGTCATAATGGATGACGTGATTGGCGGCGGTCAAATTAAGTCCGGTGCCTCCAGCTTTGAGTGAGAGAATCAGTGTCGGATATTCTTTCCTTTGAAATTTCTCAACGAGTGTATCCCGCTCTTGCTTGGAGAGACTCCCATTTAAAAATTGCACAGGTTCCCCGAACGTTTTTTCAAGCAGCCGCTTCATCATGTTCCCCATCTGAATGTATTGCGTGAAAATCAGGCAGCTTTCGTTTTGGGCGCGGATCGCTGTCATCAGTTCCAGCAATTTTTCGAGCTTGACTGATCTGCCGGCCAGCAGCTCGGTTTGCTCTTCCTTTAAATAAAGCGCGGGATGATCGCATATTTGCTTGAGCCGTCCAAGCATGCTGAGGATCAGCGCTTTTCGCTGCATGCCGGTCAGTGATGTCATATGGTCAAAAGTGTCTTTGACGAGCTGCTCATAAAGGGATGCCTGCTCGGCTGACAGCGGGATAAATTCTTTTTCTTCCAGCTTCTCAGGAAGATTAAGCGCGACCTCTTCATCCCGTTTCGTCCGGCGGAGAAGGAATGGCCGGATTAATTGCTGAAGCTGTCCGATTCTCTTTTCGTCCCGGTCTTTTTCGATCGGCAGCACATAGCGTTTATGGAAGCCGGTCAAACTGCCGAGGTAGCCTTTATTCATGAAGTCAAAAATGGACCACAGCTCAGTCAGGCGGTTTTCCATCGGCGTGCCGCTCAGCGCGATATGATGAAGCCCCTTCAGCTTCCTGATTGCGCGTGATTGCTTCGTATGCGCGTTTTTAATATTTTGCGCTTCATCAAGGCAGATCGTGTTCCATGTCACAGAAGAAAGCTCTTCAGTATCGGCATGTGACAGACCGTATGAAGTGAGCACCACGTCTGCGTTTTCATAATGCGCGGCGAAATCATCACCCTTTGGCCGGCGCGGCCCATAATGGAGCGCGACAGACAGATCAGGGGCAAAGGTTTGAAGCTCCCGCTGCCAGTTGCCAAGTACGGATGTCGGCGCAATAATCAAATGAGGCGTTTTTTGCCGGCCGCTTTCCTTCACGTGAAGGAAATAGGCGATCATTTGAATCGTTTTCCCAAGCCCCATATCGTCAGCCAGACAGGCGCCAAAACCGCTTTCCCGCAGAAACAGCAGCCAGTTCATGCCGTATTTCTGATAAGGGCGGAGCGTTCCTTTGAAAGAAGGACTGACTTCGTGCTCCGGCAGGTTTTCCGCGGCAGTGAGCTTTCGAATCAGTGACCTGAGCTGTTTAGACAGATCAAACTGAATGCCGGCAAAAGCGGATGTATCAATCAGATCTGAATCCTCAAGTCCGCCATCCTGCTGATCCATTAGCTCCCGCGCCAGAATATCAGACATGTGGAGTCCCTCTGATTCTGCTTTTTCCATCAGGCGTTTCATCTGTTTGATAAACTGCGGATCGATTTTAACCCATTGCCCGCGGATATTAACAAGGCGCCTGTTGCTGGCGACAAGCTCATTAAATTCAGCCTCAGTCAGTTCAATTCCATTTGTCGCAAACCGCCAGTTGAAATCAAGCAGTGCATTCATGCCGACAAATGACTCGCCGCGCGGGGAGGACGACACCTTTGCTTTCAGCATCATGTTGCTGTCTCTGACAATCTGCCACCAGGACGGCAGGAGGATTTCTACCCCCATATCGACAAGCGTCTCACTTGCTTCTGACAGGAAGATCCAGGCTTCTTCCTCTGAGATCAACGTTGTCCCGGAATCAAATGACAGCCACGGAACCGTTCTGTGAAAGCGGTCCTGCTCACGCGCGATTTTATCGCTGTACGCCTGCCACGATTTTTTGAGGCTTTTCAGTCCGTCAAAGAATTCTACAGCGCCGCTCTTTTTATCGCGTAAAAACATCTCGATCTTCCATTCGTCTCCGTCAAAGTCTGGTTCATTTAAGCGTAAGCCGACAGTAAATGGAGATTGGTCGTCAATCCAGCCAATGCCTTCCAGAAAATCCTCTTCATCAAGAAAATGGCCGCGGAATGTCGTAACCGCAGGCGATTTCTCCTTGATATGTTCCCATTTCTCCCGCAGGTCATCGTCGTATTGGATGTAATCCTGTACGGCAGCGGAAAACCATTCCGCAGTAAAGCCTTCCAGTATATTATCGCGGTCCTTCCAGCGAAAAACACCGTTTGTCCATGCGTCATAGTCAGGCAGAAAATCGCCGTCCGCGATAAATTCATAGATGGTCGATGCCGCCTCGATCAGCGGCTCTGTTTCTTCTGTAAGCTGCACGGAGCTGAATGAGTTGAACGAGTTTTTGCCGAGAAGCTCTACAGTCATCCATGGAGATAGCAGGACAGCAGTCGTCCCGATGAAGCTGACATCCTCTAGAAAGGTTCCGTAAAATGAGGATTCATGCCATTGGAACAAATGCTTTTTCATATGGCTGTAGGGAAGAGGCTGCTCATTTTCATCAAAGGCTGAGAGCGTAAATGACCCATCTTCCATTTGTTCGACGTGGATGAGAATTTCTTTAAGACTCGCCATCAATCAACTTTCCTTTCTGCAGTTCTTCTTGAAGCGCACGCAGGCGCTTGTAATGCGAGCTCAGCAGCTGAATATACCGCTCCCACACCTTCTGCTTTTTCGCTTTTTTGTACAGGGTGCGCAATTTTTTCAAATACCGGGCGGCTTCCTTGTACGAGCTGCGGTTCTTCTGATCAATGAAAAAAGCCACTTCTCTATGGTAAGCCGGTATAAGCGCCTCGGGGTCGCTCGCTGCAATTTCCTTGAGCATCATTTTATCCATTTCATTGATGGAAAAGCCGACAAGGCTATGAATTTCAATCCACTCGGCATAGCGTTTTTTTTCATATAAATGATGGCTGTATTCTGTGAACGTATACGGCAGACAGCCCGCGGCAAAGCGCTCAAACAGCGCTTGATCATTGGTTTGCTGCACATAGGCATTCAACAGAAGGAACAGCTCGCCGATCACATCGCGAATCTCTTTAAACGGCTTATCCAGCTTCGTATAACCCATCGCAATTGGCTCAATTTGCTGGTACCATGTTTTAAGCCGTTTCCAGTCCTTCTTGGCAGTCATTTCACTCAGCCATTGGAATGTATAAGGGAGCGCTTCCGGCGGGAATTGATCCGCTTCCGCAAAAATAACGTCATCATTCTTTTGCAGGAATTCCAAATGCAGGCGCCCGAATTGCAATTCGGGAGAAAAACGCCGTCCTGCTTCTTTTTTCAATATCTCCTGTTCGCGTGCCACCCATTTTGGCCGCGACAGCAGCGCACTCCAAATTTCACCGAAGACGCGGATGCGTTCATATTGGAAAATTTCTTCTTTCAACAGCAAATGTCGGATAACATCCGGTGTTTTATCCAAAAACGGATCAAGCGCAAAAGACAGCGCGTATGTTTTTAATTTATCAATAGAGCTGTAGATTGTATCCATCAGCTGTTCAACGTACGGATTGAGGGAATAAAAATCTTGTTCGGGGTTCAGCTTGCCTGCTTCAATCAATGTGAACATGCGAAGCCAAACCGCAATCGCGGAATGAATCTGATACAGGCTTTTCAGCTCCGGCTTGTTCGGCGCATGTTTTTTTAATGCGGACAGGTAGCCGTAATAGAGGCCTTGCATGTTTTGGCTGCCTTCTGGCGTACGTGCCTGCCAGAGAGAAAACTCTGAATCAAAAAAAGCAAGCCAGCTTGAAAGCGATTCTTCATTAGGCAGCACCTTTTCCTGAAACTGGCGGCGGACGAGCTCTTTGCTTTCCTCAAGGTTTTCCCTCTCCAGCCAATACTCTGTAAAAGTACCCACTCGCTCGAACATTGCATATACATATAAAAACACAGCCAGCATATGGCGGCAGATTCTTCCGGACGGACATGAACAGCCGCTTTTGACTATGACAAACAAGTTCAATGTGACCCGCACAGGCACAACATCCTGCACGTAAGCCGTAACTTCCGTCGGACTCACTGCTTGTAAACGATAGACTGAATCCTGCCGATATAAAATAAGGGCTTTTTTGATCAGCTGAACATTTTCCTCATTGTAAGGAAGAAGTTCTTTTAACTGTTCAGCAGATGCCAGCACATCGTCTTTGGAAATCATATTCTGAAGCATGATTATCGCTCCTAACCGAGTCACGTAATAAAAAGATCCAATTTCTCTATTATATCGCAACACATCGGCCTTAAAAAGTTTTTCCTAAAAAAGGACATAAAAAATGGGATGTGTCGAATGATGTATTAGAGATTGCAAATTGATAACCAGCATCATATAATAATCGTGTTTTCAACTTAATGGAAGCTGAAAGGAAAAAAAAGATGAGTGAAAAGAAATTGAATCAAGAAGAATTTCTGAAAATTTTGATGCATGCACATGAAATTGGTGAGCAGTCATCTGAGATGACGACGAAGGAAATGCTTGAAAATTTGATTTCTCATATTAAAAATGGATATGCAACATAAAAATCCCGCACGCCTTTAGCGGGATTTTTTTATGCGAGATTACGTGACTGCACGAATAAGAGAAAATGAGACAGCACTGTCAACACAGTAAATATAGCGCTTACATAAAAAAGAGTAACATATCGTTTTGTAAAAAAATGTCGAATTATGTCACGTGAAAAGCTGGAGAAATGCGGTTTCAACGTTGTATAATCGTAAATGGAAAAGGATGTTATAAGAGATTTGGAGGTATCATGGGAGAATCTACTAGCTTAAAAGAGATATTATCAACGTTAACAAAACGCATACTTTTGATTATGATTGTAACCGCAGCTGCCACTGCTGCCGGCGGACTCATTAGTTTCTTCGCACTTACACCCATCTATGAAAATTCAACTCAGATTCTGGTCAACCAATCGAAAAATGAACGAAAAGAAGTCCAATTTAACGATGTCCAAACCAATCTTCAGTTAATCAATACGTACAATGTCATCATTAAAAGCCCTGCCATCTTAGATGAAGTCATTAAAGAAATGGGCCTGTCGATGACATCCCAAGAACTGAATGACAAAATTACCGTATCCAGCGAACAGGACTCCCAAGTGGTCAACATATCAGTCAGGGATGAAAACGCGGAAACAGCGGCTCATATTGCCAATACTATAGCATCTGTTTTTCAAGACAAAATTACATCCATTATGAATGTTGACAATGTCAGCATTCTGTCAAAAGCCGAGGTTTCAGAACACCCGTCCCCTGTATCGCCAAAGCCGCTACTAAACATTGCCATCGCGTTTGCGGCCGGATTGGCGGGAAGCATCGGACTGGCCTTCCTGCTTGAGCATTTGGATAATACGATCAAATCGGAAGAGCAGCTCGAATCCTTGCTGGACATACCTGTTTTAGGGACAGTTTCCACCATTGCGAATGAGCAGAAAACAGCAAAGACCTTACAGGGTTTCCAATCTGAAAAAACGGGGAGTGGACATTTTGGCGCTTAGAAAAAACAGAGGCTCGCGGATGCGGAGAAATGTCATTGCGATGACAGAGCCGAAATCCTTGAACTCTGAACAATATCGGACGATTCGCACGAATATAGAATTTGCTTCAGTGGACCGGCAAATGAAATCAGTCATGATTACATCGGCTTGTCCGGGGGAAGGAAAATCAACAACGGCCGCCAACCTGGCTGTCGTATTCGCCCAACAGGGAAAAAAAGTGCTCCTGATTGATGCTGATTTGCGAAAACCAACAGTACATACGGCTTTTTTTCTTGAAAATACGGTTGGCTTAACATCTGTTTTATTAAAGAAAAGCTCTATGGAGCAGGCTGTACAAGCATCGAATGAAAAACATCTTGACGTGCTGACGAGCGGCCCGATCCCGCCAAACCCGGCCGAGCTTCTCTCCTCGAAGTGGATGAAGGAGCTTGCAGACGAAGCGTGTGCGGCATATGATATGGTCATTTTTGATACGCCGCCTATTCTTGCCGTAGCAGATGCACAGATTTTAGGCAACGTGGCAGACGGTTCTGTTCTAGTTATTTCAAGCGGGAAAACAGAAAAAGAACAAGCCGCAAAAGCGAAAGAGGCGCTTGAAACGTGCAAAAGCAAGCTCCTTGGGGCGATTATGAACGGCAAAAAGCTTTCGAAGCACTCTGAATATGGATATTACGGAAACAAGGACAATTTCATGCAAAAATAAATAACGTGCATCATGCCCGTTATTTATTTTTGCGAAAAAAGGGGGCTAGGACATGATCGATATTCACTGTCACATTCTTCCCGCAATGGATGACGGGGCAGGTGATTCGGCCGACAGCATAGAAATGGCAAGAGCCGCTGTTCGTCAGGGAATCCGGACGATCATTGCGACACCTCATCATAACAACGGTGTGTATAAAAACGAGCCAGCCGCAGTCAGAGAAGCAGCAGATCAGTTAAACAAACGTTTAATCAAAGAAGACATTCCTTTACATGTGCTTCCGGGACAGGAAATCAGAATCTACGGCGAGGTGGAACAAGACCTTGCCAAACAGCAGCTGCTTTCGCTGAATGATACAAAACACATCTTGATTGAGTTTCCGTTTGATCACGTTCCCCGATATGCGGAGCAGCTTTTTTATGATTTGCAGCTGAAAGGATATATTCCGGTTATTGCCCATCCTGAACGCAACGGGGAAATTCGCGAAAACCCGTCCTTGCTGTATCATCTTGTAGAAAAAGGAGCAGCATCTCAGATTACTTCAGGAAGTCTTGCGGGGACCTTCGGCAAGCAGCTGAAAGCATTTTCTCTCCGGCTGGTTGAAGCCAATTTGATCCATTTCGTAGCCTCAGATGCCCATAATGTGAAAACGAGAAATTTTCACACTCAAGAGGCCCTTTATGTTCTAGAGAAAGAATTCGGTTCGGAACTTCCTTATATGCTGACGGAAAATGCAGAGCTTCTCCTGCGGAATCAGACCATCTTCAGACAGCCTCCGCAACCGGTCAAAAGAAGAAAATTGTTTGGTCTTTTTTAACAGCCGATTCTCATTTCACCACTTTCTTTTTGAGAGCGATATAATAGTGTATTGTATGGTTGAATCACATTTCAGAAATCTGTACAGGCTGTACCCGACAGGCTATGCGGGAGATCATTCGCATTCATGATAGGATGTTCTCATACGATATTACGGAAGCTGCAAAGCAGCAATTTAACTGTTGGAGGGAAACAATGAATATAACAGTCATCGGAACAGGCTATGTCGGTCTTGTGACAGGTGTTTCTCTTTCTGAGATTGGACATCATGTAACCTGCATTGATATTGACGCTCACAAGATTGATGAAATGAGAAAGGGCATTTCCCCCATATTTGAACCAGGTCTTGAAGAGCTGATGAGAAAAAATACAGCTG
Organism: Bacillus sp. LR_5; assembly: GCF_042709275.1. NCBI lineage: Bacteria > Bacillati > Bacillota > Bacilli > Caryophanales > Bacillaceae > Bacillus > Bacillus sp. LR_5. The sequence goes on from NZ_JAVAXX010000147.1 coordinate 13,579, forward strand.
ATGGACGGCTGAACTTTGAAAAAAGCTATGAGAAAGGCTTGGCACAGGCAGACATCATTTTTATAGCGGTCGGCACACCGCAGAAAAGCGATGGGCACGCCAATCTGGAGCAAATTACAGATGCGGCCAAACGCATCGCAAAGCATGTCAAACGAGATACAGTCGTGGTAACGAAAAGCACAGTGCCCGTTGGGACAAACGATTTGATTAATGGACTGATCACTGAACATCTAGCGGAGCCTGTCAGTATTTCGGTCGCATCCAATCCGGAATTTTTGCGTGAGGGGTCGGCGATCTATGACACCTTTCATGGTGACAGGATCGTGATCGGGACGGCCGATGAGAAAACAGCAAATACGCTGGAGGAGCTCTTCCGTCCGTTTCAAATCCCGATTTACCAAACGGATATCAGAAGCGCCGAGATGATCAAATATGCCTCAAATGCTTTTCTGGCCACTAAGATCAGTTTTATAAACGAAATTTCGAATATATGTGAAAAGGTCGGTGCCGATATTGAAGCAGTCGCGTACGGGATGGGACAGGATAAGCGGATCGGGAGCCAGTTTTTGAAAGCGGGCATAGGCTACGGCGGCTCTTGTTTTCCAAAGGACACAAACGCCCTCGTGCAAATTGCCGGCAATGTCGAGCATGATTTTGAACTGCTGAAATCGGTTATCAAAGTCAACAACAATCAGCAGGCGATGCTGGTTGATAAAGTGCTGAACAGGCTCGGCGGGGTGACGGGAAAAACGATTGCCCTTTTAGGCCTGTCATTTAAACCGAATACGGACGATATGAGGGAAGCGCCGTCAATTGTTATTGCAGACCGTCTCGCTGCGCTCGACGCCCGTATCAGAGCCTACGATCCCATTGCAGTTAGCCATGCAAAGCATGTTCTCCCGCAAGCTGTTGAATATAAAGAGACGATCGAGGAAGCTGTCAAAGGGTCTGACGCCGTCATGATTTTGACCGACTGGGCTGACATTAAACAATTTCCGTTAGCGGCTTATCAGGATTTGATGGAAACGCCGCTCATTTTTGACGGCAGAAACTGCTACACATTGGATGAGGCTGCGGCTGCAGGAGTGGAGTATTATTCTGTCGGTCGGAAGGCGGTTGTTCCATCAGGTGCAATTCAATAGATGAAAAAGAAAGGCTGGTTGCGCACCAGTCTTTTTTTCATCTATTGCGGGGTGCTGAATACATTTGCTACTATTTAACTATTGTTTGGAAAATTATACAGAAGTAGGGCTTCTTTAAACAATCGTTTGAAAAACATTAGAAGAAACGAAGAAAACCAGAAAATAAAACCTTGGAGATGCCGGAAAAGGAGAGAATCTGATGAATCATCTGCCCGAAAAAATGAGACCGTACCGCGACTTGCTGGAGAAATCAGCGAAAGAATACGTGAAACTGAATGTGAGAAAAGGGAAAACAGGACGATATGACAGCAAAATTGCCGGTGATCCCTATTTCCCCAAGCATGAAACATACCCGACTGATGAAAATGGACAGCCGATGAAGCTTATGGCACAGATTAATTTCTCACACATTCCCCAGCTTGACGGCTACCCTTCTTCAGGTATCCTGCAGTTCTACATTTCTCTTCATGATGACGTCTATGGACTAAATTTTGACGATCGATGTGAACAAAAGAATTTCAGAGTGATCTATTTTGAAAATATCATAGAAAACGAAGACGAGCTTGTTTCTGATTTTTCATTTATCGGCACAGGCGAATGTGATTTTCCGATTTTATCAGAAGCGGCAGTCGAGCCTGTGAAATCTTCGGAATGGGTGCTGCCTACAGATTTTCAATTTGAGCAGTATACGGGCATGGAAACAATGGAGTTCTTTGGTCAGTTCGGCGAGGATGAAGAAGACATTTATAATGAACTGGCTGAAAACGGATTTGGCCATAAAATCGGCGGATACGCTTCTTTTACCCAGCATGATCCACGGGAATACGCATATAAAGAACACACCATCATGCTTTTACAAATTGATTCAGACGATGATATCGATTCAATGTGGGGAGACGTCGGCATCGCCAATTTTTTCATCACACCTGACGATCTAAGGAAAAAAGACTTTTCAAACGTTCTGTACAACTGGGACTGCAGCTAATACAAGCTTTTGATCTAAAGGGTCAGAAGCGGGGAATAATAGAAGCCAAAGACAAAATCAGACGTGATCGACCTGATGAAGAACATAAACATGAACAATAAGCTCAGCGCCGAAAGAGGCAGATCAACAGCATCTGTCTCTTTCAAGTGCCTTTTTAACTATGACTTTAGGTGATTTTATTTGATAAAACGTTTTCATTAACTGTATAACGAACAAAAACAAGATCAAATACCTACATTTCAAGAGCGTTATA